>JAIVER010000196.1 GCA_023864145.1 Thiohalomonas sp.
ACTAATTGCCCGTGAGTCTTGACTATATATCGCAAAGTACTTTCTAGAGACTACAAAGAAAGCCTGAGCGCAATACCCAAGACAAGAAAAGGAATAAGATAACTGGCGAAACAAACGCATAAAAATAGACAGAACATTTGCCAACAAAAAGAGAGAGCAGCGCCAAAAAAGTGCGTTTTTCTGGTTTACTTCCCCCCTTTTAGAGACGAAAAGTGAGCTGAGCTTATTTTTTGACTCAACCGTCTTTCCTGGCGGCCATAGAGACATGGAACCACCCGACCCCATACCGAACTCGGAAGTGAAACGTGTCATCGCCGATGATAGTTTGGGAGTTCCCATGCGAAAGTAGGTCACTGCCAGGGTTATACATGAAAAAACCTCAAAATCGATTGATTTTGGGGTTTTTTTTTCCTTTTTTTCTCGTAGCGCTTAATCATAAGTAATGCTAATATTACTTATATAAGAATTCATAGATAATAGTTTATAAATACAGGAATGTATGGAAGCACTAGTACGCTTATTTGGAAATATATGTCGATTAAAGAAGGGGCCGGAAACTGTACCATCTTCTATTAACTTATTTCTCATTTTATTTTTAATAAATTTTACTGTAGAAACATTGTTAGGAAGTACAGTCTATTCATTTGGCCAGTCTGTTTTTTTAGCTTTTTTTGCTATTCTCTCGCTTTTTGCATTTACCTGGGTATGGTTGTTTCTATTCGGTTTAAAAAATCGATACCTGCAAACCATAACAACAATAGTTGGTGTGAGTCTTTTTACAAATATTGTTTGTTTTATACCAATAACAATTCTGTGGAAAATTGGAATTTTTTCAGATAATAGCTATGCACTGTTAAATCTGTTTCTTATTGTTTGGGTATTATCAATATATGCGCATATATTTCGTTCTGCTTTGAATGTGTCATTTTTTCTTGGTTTTGCCCTCGCTATTACCTATTTTATTACCTTTAATACTCTTGCTATCAATCTTACTGGAGCTTAATTTTATGCATCTACATATCCTGGGAATCTGCGGCACCTTTATGGGTGGAATTGCTTTATTGGCTCGTGCCAATGGGCATAGAGTAACTGGTCAGGATGCTAATGTTTATCCACCAATGAGTACTCAACTTGAAGATCAGGGAATTGAACTTATTCAAGGTTTTGATGATGATATTATTAAAGAACTTAGTCCGGATGTGATTATTATAGGTAATGCACTTTCGAGGGGAAATTCAGCAGTTGAATATGTCCTGCAACAAAACTTGGCTTATACTTCTGGTGCACAATGGCTTGCTGAGAATATTTTACAAGATCGCTGGGTTTTAGCTGTCGCAGGAACACATGGCAAGACGACAACAACCAGTATGCTTGCGTGGATACTGGAATATGCTGGTTTAAACCCTGGTTTCCTGATCGGTGGTGTTCCTGAGAATTTTGGTGTATCCGCTAGAAATGGTAATAATCCTTTTTTTGTTGTTGAAGCGGATGAATATGACACCGCTTTTTTTGATAAACGTTCCAAATTTGTTCATTACTATCCTCGGACAGTTATTTTAAATAATCTTGAATTTGATCATGCTGATATTTTTGAAGATCTTGGAGCTATAAAAAAACAATTCCATCATTTAATTCGTACTGTACCAGGAAATGGACTAATAATTTATCCGCAAGAAGATAACTCTCTGAAGGATGTGCTATCCATGGGCTGCGGGAGTCAATTAGAAAAATATTCAGAACAAGTTACTAACGATGGTTGGTCTACCAATCTGATCTCAGAAAGTTCTCAATCTGCTGATGACTCTTCACTGGCTGATTGGTCCTCACGAGCTGATGGCTCCGTCTTTGAAGTCTATTGGAATGGTATATCTCAAGGAATCGTGAGATGGGATCTGGTTGGACTTCATAATGTCAGTAATGCTGTTGTTGCGATTGCAGCAGCACGTCATTCTGGTGTGCCTATCAAATATGCCATTGAAGCGTTGAGAAAATTTAAAAATGTTAAGCGTAGAATGGAAGTTAAAGGTACGGTTAATGGTGTTACTGTTTATGACGACTTTGCCCATCATCCTACTGCTATTGCAACAAACATTGACGGTTTAAGACGTAAAATTGGCAATGAACAGCGCATTATTGCAATTCTCGAACCACGCTCAAATACCATGAAAATGCAGGTTCATAACCAAACACTACCTGATTCTTTAGAACAAGCTGATCAGGTTTTTCTTTATTTACCGGATGAGTGCGCCAACAAATTTGATGATACGCTTGAATTATTGGGTAATAAAGGCCATGTTTACAATAATATAGAGCAATTAAAGTCAGCGGTACTTGCGCACACAAAAAAAACTGACCATTTACTTGTGATGAGTAATGGTGCTTTTTGCGGTATTCATCAAAAGTTATTAGATGGTCTATAATTAATAATATAAATCGTATCTTAACTCCCTAAAATGATTGATAAAGTCGTCACTCTCGCCGTTACCGGTGCATCAGGCTCACTTTATTTTATTCATTTATTAAAAAATCTACTTCTTGCTGATGTTAAAGTGAACCTGCTGCTTTCATCTGCGGCAAAAATAGTGATTAAAACGGAGTTAAATATCGATCTGCCTGAAGCAGCTCATGACATAAAAGAGTTTTTGTTAAACTATTTTTCTGATGATTTAGACGCTGTTGATTATTCCGCTTCTTTACTTAATATCTATGGAAAAGAGGAATGGACTTCTCCTGTTGCCAGCGGTTCAAACCCGGCATACGCTATGGTCGTTTGTCCTTGTTCAATGGGTACATTATCTGCAATTTCTCAGGGAGCGAGTAATAATTTAATTGAACGTGCTGCAGATGTTATTTTAAAAGAGCAGCGACAACTCATTTTGCTGCCTAGAGAAATGCCCTTTTCGACAATTCATCTTGAGAACATGCTTAAACTCAGTCGTATGGGAGTGACTATCATGCCGGCATCACCTGGTTTTTACCAGCAACCAGAATCTATTGATGATTTAGTGAGCTTTGTGGTGGCAAGAATTTTGGATCATTTGCAAATTGAGCATACCCTTGGCATGCCTTGGGGGAATTAATGAACATCCCAGTGAGTAAACCAGTTATTATTAAAGCATTACCCCTTTTCCCCCTTAAATCAGTTTTATTTCCAGATGGTGCTTTATCTCTAAAGGTCTTTGAAACTCGTTATCTGGATATGTTGAGTCAGTGTGAAAAAAATGGTACGGCTTTGGAATTTGTTTAATCAGTGAAGGAAATGAAGTCGGGATTGCACCGAATATCTTTACAGTGGGTACACTGGTTTAAATTACTTTTTGGGAACATCATAAAGACGACCTGTTAGGTATTTCTGTCAAAGGTGAGCAAAAGTTTAAAGTAATTAAGAGGTATGTTCATAAAAATGAACTGGTTGTTGCCGATGTTGAGCTGTTAGAGCGAGAATCTGAATTATTATTACCGGAACAATACCTGTCAATGGTTGTGGTGCTTAAAAAGATATTTTCTGCACTACAGGATCCATATATTACGTTACCTAAAAAAACAGCGAGTATTAGAACTATCTGAGCCTATGGGACGACTGGCAATGCTATATGATGAAATGCTTAACCTTGGAATGATGGGGACAGATCAAATATAAGCAATTTGCTTTACATTTAGGCACACCTCAACCTCAGAATATTTAAATTCTGAAAAACTGTATTGAGTGGTGA
>JAIVER010000197.1 GCA_023864145.1 Thiohalomonas sp.
CATGGGCTGTGAGAGTAATTTGCGTCATTGGATAATTTTGATCTTCTTCTCTATGAAAATCAAGCATTTTCATAGGTCATGGGTATATTATATTCTACGCCAGCGAGTACCCTCTGCTGTGTCTTCCAATAAAATATCTTCTGCATCCAGAACATCACGAATACGATCACATTCTGACCAGTTTTTTTCCTGCTTAGCGGTGGCACGCTGCTCGATTAAGGCATTAATTTCATCATCAGCAAGACCACCTTCTGAGCTGCTCCCCTGTAGAAACTGCTGAGCATTATTTTCTAACAATCCCAATAACTCAGCTAACTTCTTCAATTGTGCTGCTAAAATAGCAGCGTATTCCACATCAGTGCTTTTTAGACGATTCAGTTCATGGCTCATATCAAACAACACAGCAATGGCCATAGGAGTATTAAAATCATCATCCATAGCTTGCTCAAAGCGCTTTGTGTAATCACTCTCTTCATCTAAAACAGCTTCAGTAATATCAACATCAAGCAATGCCTGATACAAGGTAGTTAAAGAGGCTTTTGCTTTATCCAGGTTTTCATCTGAATAATTCAGCGGGCTCATATAATGACTATTTAGGATAAAATAGCGGATCACTTCGGGTACATAGGATTGCAGCACTTCACGAATAATAAAGAAATTACCCAGTGATTTGGACATTTTTTCATCATCAACGCGTACAAAACCGTTATGAATCCAGTAATTAACAAATTTGTGGCCGGTACAAGCTTCAGACTGAGCTATTTCATTTTCATGATGAGGAAATTTTAAATCCAGTCCACCACCATGAATATCAAAATGATCACCCAGACATTTGGTCGACATTGCAGAGCATTCTATGTGCCATCCCGGACGCCCCTTGCCCCAATTAGAATCCCAGCTGGGTTCACCTGCTTTGGCCATTTTCCATAATACAAAATCCATAGGATCACGTTTAGACTGTTCTACATCAACCCGACTGCCCGCCTGCAGATCATCAAGGTTTTTCTTAGCCAGCTGCCCATAAGTTTTAAACTCACTCACCTGGTAATACACATCAGCATTCTCCCCCTGATAAGCCAGTCCCTTATCAATAAGGGTTTGAATCATCTGTAAAATTTCATCCATATGCTCAGTAGCACGTGGCTCCATATCAGGACGTTTCACCCCTAAGGCATCAGCATCTTCATACATGGCTGCTATAAAGCGATTGGTCAGTGCGGCGATGTCTTCACCGTTTTCTATGGCACGAGCAATAATTTTGTCATCAATATCGGTAATATTTCGCACATAGGTAACATTTTCAGCACCATAAATTTTACGTAAATAGCGGGCGATCACATCAAAAACAACGAGTACTCGCGCATGACCAATATGACAATAATCATAAACCGTCATACCACAGACATACATATTCACTTTACCAGGATGAATAGGAGTAAAGAGTTCTTTTTTTCCGCTCAATGTGTTTTGAATGTGTAGCATAGTCTCTTTCTTTCCAGTTGCTTCTTACTAGTTAAGTGTTGCCAGCTGCTTATTTTGCGCCAGCCTTTACCCATGAGTCTCTAAGATTCACTGTACAATTAAAAACCAGTTTATCACTGGTGGTCTCCGGATCGGCAGTAAAATAGCCTTCTCGTTCAAATTGGAAGGCATCTCCTGCCTGCGTATCCGCAAGAGAGATTTCAGCACGAGCATTAGCCATTACCATAAATGAATCTGGATTTAAGAAGTCCAAAAAGTGACTATCATCATCTTCATGATTTTTTGCTGCCGCATCGGGGTTTTCTTCGCTAAACAGTCGATCATATAAGCGCACTTCTGCTGCTACACTCAGTTGCTCAGAAACCCAGTGAATAACACCTTTGACCTTACGTCCTTCCGGCTTTTTACCTAATGTATCCGCATCATGGCTGCAGCGTAATTCAATGACTTCGCCCTGCTCATCCTTAATAACCTGTTTACATTTGATCACATAAGAATTTCTTAAACGGACTTCTTTATCTACCATCAAACGCTTGTATTTGGGTGGCGGCACTTCTTCAAAATCACTACGATCAATATAAATAACACGGGTCATTTTTAAGGTACGCCTGCCCATTGATTCATCTTTGGGATGTCTGGGAGCGGATAAATCCTGTACTTTGTCTTCTGCCCAGGATTCAATAGTCACTTTAAGAGGATTGATAACACACATCGCTCTTGGAGCAGAGTGCTCTAAATCTTCACGAATACAAAACTCCAGAGTACTCATATCGACCACACCATCAACCTTGGTGACACCAATACGCTCACTAAAGTCGCGAATAGAAGCCGGTGTATAGCCACGACGCCGTAAACCTGAAATCGTCGGCATTCTGGGATCATCCCAGCCCAGGACATGATTATCATCAACCAGCTGCTTTAATTTTCGCTTGCTGGTAATGGTGTAGTTAAGATTTAAACGAGCAAATTCAATCTGTTGTGGATGACTTGGAGTTTGTAATTGATCCAGTACCCAGTCATACAATGGTCTATGATCTTCAAATTCTAATGTGCATAGAGAATAAGTAATGCTTTCAATTGCATCTGAAATGCAATGAGTATAATCATACATCGGATAAATACACCACTCATTACCCGTTTGATGATGTTCAATTTTACGAATTCGATACAAAATAGGATCACGCATATTAACATTAGGTGAAGCCATATCAATTTTGGCCCGTAAGACCTTCGCACCATCATCAAATTCACCCTGCTTCATACGTGCAAATAAATCCAGATTTTCTTCGACACTCTGATCACGATACGGGCTGTCTTTACCGGCTTCGGTCAAAGAACCACGATATGCTCTGGCTTCATCAGGAGATAATGAGCAGACATAAGCTTTGCCTAGTTTGATCAATTCGATAGCATATTGATGTAATTGGGGAAAATAATCCGATGCAAATTTAGGCTCATCCTGCCATTTAAATCCCAGCCAGCTGACATCTTTTTTAATGGAATTAATATATTCCATTTCTTCTTTTTCCGGATTGGTATCATCAAAGCGTAAATTACAAACCCCGTGGTAATCCTGAGCCAGACCAAAATTCAGACAAATTGATTTTGCATGACCTATATGCAGATAACCATTCGGCTCAGGTGGAAAACGGGTAACAATTTTGCCGCCATTTTTATTATTACTAATATCTTTATCAATAATATGACGAATAAAATTACTGACTACTTTTGTTTCTGAAGTTGTGTTTCCTGTCGTGCGTGTGACTGAATCGCTCATTTTCTATAACTCATTCTTTGTAAGAAAGCTGTATTAATTTAGGGAGTGTGCTTTGTTATTTGTAGTATTTAATGTATCGTTGCTACAAGACAATAGCAACGGCTAATTTTAATGAATTAACAGACAAAAATAAATCATTAAGACTTTAATCGCGACAATAAAAGCGTTATTTTTGACAAAAACTCAACACATTACACCGATTTTGGTTTAAAAATCTCGAATAAATAATTTTTTAAGGTATAAACAATGACAAAATTTAAACTTTTAGTTCTTAGCGTATTTTTACTCAGCTTCAGTTTATTCAGCTTTGCTGCCGACACGGTTAAAATTAAAATGACAACTAATATGGGCGATATTATTTTAGAGCTATACCCAATCAACTTGAAAATGCAGGATCGAACACTTGGAAATTATCATTAATTCGAGAATCTAATGATTTTCCAATGCTCGGTAA
>JAIVER010000198.1 GCA_023864145.1 Thiohalomonas sp.
CCATCAAATGTCCTGATAAACTTGATGGTTTGTTAACCAATGCTCCATGGCAAAGAAATAAAGCTGTCACTGCAGGCCGAATACGTTTAGGTTTGCTAAAGTATTTTTCGCAGGTTCGGATCAGAGACTGGTGGAACCTAAAGTCCCAAAAATTCCAGCCGCCTGAGACGGATATATTGAAGCAATTTGAAGTATTTGTATAAACAGACCTCAAATCAGCTTGTTACAAATAATTTGTTAAAGAACATTTGAAAAAAACAGGTCACTCAAGGGTGAGCTGTCGCTCTAAACTTTAGTTATTTAAGGCTTCTCTGCGTTGACGGCTGACGGAAGCTTTGTGCCATACTGTATCTGTACTTTTAGTCATGATTTTTTTCCTTGTTTTTAATAAAATTATTTTATGAAGAGATAATTTTTTTATTTGATATCTTCTTATTAAAAAATAATTTAAAATTTATTAAAGGCTGATTTGTCACGGTTATGGTATTAGTTCTTTTGTTCTGCTTGTGTGTTTTCATCATCAGTTGCTTGATTTTTATATGCATCGATGAAAAGAGTGCTTTCCAGGTATATTTTTCTTTCACTAGTTGTCTTGAATTTTTTTCAAGGATTTGCCAGGCAGACTGATTGTTTAGTAATTCATTAATAGAATAAACCATGCTATTTGTATCATCGCAAATGGCTAGATGTTTCATATGTGTCACATCCATACCTTCACTTCCAACTGAGGTCGTTACCGTTGGGATACCTCGACACATGGCGTTCAGGACTTTAACTTTCATTCCGGCACCAAATCGAAGTGGTGCGACAAAGACTCGGTGTTGTTGAAAATAAGGTTCTAAATTTTCTACAAATCCTGCTAATGTGATCCCTTGATAGGGTGCTGCCACATCAATTAAACGCTGATCAGGATTATTACCAATAATAGTAAATGTCAATTGAGGATATTGTTTAAGTAATTTTGGCCAGACTGATTCAATAAACCAAAGTAAACCATCAACATTTGCTTCCCAACCAAGTGAACCAACGTATAGTAGTGATTCTTGTGTCTCCTCATATTTTAGTGGAGGCAATTTTAATTGGCTGTCATCACCCAGGTGATAGGTATACTGGCACTTTTCTCTGTTAACACCAATTGATTCAAGACTGTCAATATCATTAGGAGATGCAAAGACAAGGTGTGACTGTTCACAGGCATTTTTTTCATATTTCTTGACTCGTATTGCTTCAAAATAACAAACCAGACGTTTTGAAAAAGAATGTTCATTATTGTTAGCATAGCGATCCCACATGAGATAATAAGCATTATGTTCATGAAGGATAACTTTTCCCTTATAATCTTTTGGAATGTATTGAAAAACTTCATAATGATCTGAAATAACCATGTCATAGTTATATATGTTTTCTTTTATGTTACCTGCAAAATAATCAGAGTGAGTCCTGAAAATATTTAATGGCATTTGATGTAGATAACTCTTAATTAAATTTATTATTCCTCTGTTTCGTTTAACGGGGGTAAAATAAAAATTATTTATCTGTGCTTTTTTTAAAAAACTGTAAACATTATTTTCATCATCTTCTTTGAGAATTGAGCCAACGGACACTTGATACTTTTGTGCCAGAAACTCAAGCAGTTTCCAGCTTTTTAATTTTCCACCGCTAACGGGTGGATAGGGGAGTTCAGGTGTTAAAAAAAGGATTCTTTTCATCGATTCATTATTTGAAATTTTCATCACATTGCTCCACTATCTTTGGAAAATATAAGAATAATGGTTTTTAAAATGAGTTTGATGTCATATAGAAGACTCCACTTACTTTGATAATCCAAATCCAGTTGAATAATATCTTCAAAGCTTTTGACACTGGAGCGTCCATTGACTTGCCACTCACCAGTAATACCAGGTTTAACATCTAATCGTTGCCAGTGTGGTATGTTATATTGTTCAATTTCATCGGGAGTAGGTGGTCGAGTACCTACCAAACTCATAGAGCTCTGAAGGACATTCCAAAATTGTGGTAATTCATCAAGACTGGTTTTACGTAAAAATTGACCCACTTTGGTAATACGTGGATCAAATGAACACTTAAAAATAGCACCATTGGCTTCATTTTTTACTTCATCTTTACGAGCTTCTGCATCTGTAGACATCGTTCTGAATTTATAAATTTTAAATTGACTGCCAAGCCATCCCTGTCGAGTCTGAGAAAAAAGAATAGGACCTTTGGATTCCACCTTAATAGCGATGGCAATGGGGATAAATAGAATAGATGTAATAAACAAACCAACAATTGAACCAACAAAATCAATCATTCGTTTAGTTTTTGAATTGACTGACGGGTGCGTCTCAGGAAGGTTCAGATTATCTGTCTGTGATTCTTGAGGCTTTAGGAAAAGAATTGATTCTAATCCAGTCATTTTTAAGACAGCCTGAACTTGATTACTTGTTTTTGAGACAATGAGTTTAATACCATATTCATTTGCTAATTTGATGCTTTTTACAAGCGCACCAATGCCACTACTGTCAATAAATTTTGTTTTTGAGAAATCTAAAATAATTTTGTTTGGCTTATTTTTATGGATACAGATATCTTTAAAATGTTCTGGAAATGAAGCGGCTTCAATTGCACTGAACCTGTCAGCAACTACAATGCTTGTTATTTTATTATGATTGGATTGGAATAGTTCCAAATTAACTTCTGCATTCATGATGAAATACCCTTAGTAATATTTAAATAAGATTGTAAGCTCTTAATTTAAAATTGAATTAACATTTGCACTCAGCTTTTTTAAATCAAGCGGTTTGGTTATATAGTCTGTAGCATCGGCATGCAAAAGCATCTTCAATTTCTCCGACCAAATTTTTTCCAGTCAACATTAATATAGGAATATGAGCGGTATTTGGATCATTTTTGATCTGCTTTAAAACATCAAGGTCATTCATTCCTGGCATGACCCAATCCAGAATAATCAGTGCTGGGTTATTGTTATTTACTAATTTGAGACCATCAAAAGCATTGCTTGCCAGGACAACTTTGTATTTATCGTGAGTACTTAATCGTGCCTTGGCCAAAATGCCAATGGAAGTATCATCGTCGATAACTAAAACTGAAGGTTTTGAAAACCACATATTAATATCCTCTATTTAAAACATTTGTAATGTTATTAATGCAAGAGGCATACCTATTCTTTAAGTTTTTGAATTGTAAGTGAATTGATGTGTGTTATGATGTTTTCTGAAAAAATATATTATATTTTCAGTTTGTTTTTTGTAGAATAAAAATGATTTATTTTGCATTTTGCAAAATAAAGGCATGGAACTGTATTTGAAGTTGTATTATAAAAAATGGACTTAGTAAAAATCTTTCAGATGGATTGATCGTGGACTACACTCTAATCAGATATATTGGCTTTTTAGTGGTATCGATATTTTTTATTAATTAGGAATTTATGTGCAAAAAATGAATAAAAATTCAAAAATCAATATTTTAATTGTTGAGGATAATGAGTCATTATCTGTTGTTTATCGAAGCTATCTGGAGAAACAAGACTACACTCTTCGTGTTGTGGACACAGGTCATGGGTATAAAATTACCAAAGAGCTTCTGAGCTCTCTAAGTCCATATATACCCATGACCTATGAAAATGCTTGATTTTCATAGAGAAGAAGCTCAAAATTATCCAATGACGCAAATTACTCTCACAGCCCATG
>JAIVER010000199.1 GCA_023864145.1 Thiohalomonas sp.
AATTATGTGGGACTGCCAGCTCCTTCATAGAACATAATGAGTCAGACTTTTAGGTTGTTTATGCTAAATTTTGGTTGCTGGCAGGGTTAACGACTCTATTGTATTTAACAAGCAGTGATTAAATGAGATATTTGTAAGGTAACTCATTATTACTCTTCCGACCCTGTTAAAGTGATTTTAATGCTTATAACAAGAGCAGCTATCACTTTAAAGTGCGTCTGGACTTTTATTTTTTACAGCTCATGTTGTAAACATGATGCATGACAATTTAGGTAATTAATTATGGCTTTCAAGAAACTATTCAAACCACTTATCAATACATTCACCAAAGACAAATCACACAGCAGAAACCCGAATATTCGAAAAAAAGCAGTGCTGAATATACCCGTCAGTGATCAAGACAGATTAAATGATATTGCACTGAATGATCCCGATGAATCCATTCGTGCTATCGCTGCAAATAAGCTTCATGATCTTGATATACTGCAAATTATTATCATGAAAGGGACTAATGAAGTCGTTAAACAAGCAGCACAAAATCGCCTTTTTCAATTACTTTCTGGTCTTAAACATCCTGTTCCTGACTATGATGTCCGAGAAAAGATGATACGCGGCAGTCGTAATCCAGCATTACTGGAATTTGTTGCAGAAAATGCCGATGAAGCAGCTCTTCGGGAACTGACTATAAAAAAAATAAGTCGTGATCCACTCCTTGGTAATATTGCTCTAAATGACAAAAATGCACAGAACAGACAACTTGCAGCTCAACAAATCGCTAAACGTTCTACTCTGGAACGAGTCGCTAAAAATTCTCGTCGTAAAGACAAACGTGTTTACAAAATAATTAAAAGTAAACTTGATCGCATCATCGAAGATGAGGAACGCCCAGCACTGCTTTCTAAAGAAGTAGTTGATATTTGTAATAAACTTGAAAAACTTCACAAACGAAATCTGTTACTTCAAGAAAAGACCACATTTGAAAATTATGTCACCCGCTGGAGTGAGATTCAGAACTTTGCAGATCCCGAAGTTACGCAAAGATATCATTCAATTTGTTCAGGCATTATCAATAGCATGGATGAATTGGAACTAGCACAACAAAAAGAACATGAAGCCATTTTAAATCTTGATAGATTACTCAATAATTTATCAAATACACTGGATAACCTTCTTAATATTAAAAATACTAATGAATCTGAACGGGATCTCATTGAGAGCAGAAAGAAAATAATTTTTAATCTCAGTCAGGAATGGGATATCATTATAAAAACAATCCTGCATGATGATATAATAACGTCATACAACTCAAAATTTCAGGCAATTGTTGATCTGGACGATACAAAAACCGATACATCGCAAAAAACTAATACCAATAGCTTAGAAATAATCACACGTCTAACCGATCAAGCAGAAAGTATGCTGAATAAATCCGGGTTTATTTTAGAAAAAACAATTTCAGTTTTACACAATAAATTTAATCAACAACTGGATAGCAATAGCATTTCAACTGATGATATTGAACAGCATAAAAACAAGTTTCAGACAGCTATACATAAATTAAATGAACAATTACACATTCAACAAAATCATGCACAGGATTTAAAAAACAAACTCAATAAAAGTACTGAAACAATAAAGAATATGCTTGCCGACGGACATGTTTCAGAGGCAGAAAAATTATTACACGATGAACTTAAACTCATCGAAAAATCAGTTGTTATTTCAAACATTGACAAACAAAACTATCAAAATAAACTTAAGCATATACAATCCCAATTAGGTGACTTATCTTCATGGCGTAATTGGGCACATGAAAAGGAACGTGAAAATCTGCTATTAAAAGCGCAACAACTTGTTGAACAAGCTAAAAATTCAAAGACACTGGATAAAGACTATCCTGATATTACTTTTGCACTAAAAGAATTACGCCGGCAATGGAAAAAAATGCGTAGTCGTACACAAGAAGATTTGTGGCAGAATTTTAACACTGCCTGTAATCTTGCCTATGAGCAATGCACCCCCTATATCGATAAACAGACCGCTATTCGTCAAGACAATCTCAAAGCAAAACAGGCACTTTGTCAGCAGTTAGAAGATTATATAAAAAGTATGAACTGGCCTACGGCTGACAATGATGAGATCGATCATTCAATTGACTGGATTCAAGTCGATAAAATCACCAAACAGGCTCGCAAAGAATGGGGAGCCATTGGCTTTGTCGAACGAAAAGATCACAAATCCATCAATAAGCATTTTGATAAAACCATTGATATTATTCGCAATGAATTGAAAAAAGTCTGGCAAATAAATCAAGATCAATTTTTCAATCTCATTAATAAAGTAGAAGCATTACATGAAATAATTGATGAAGATATTTCTAGAGCAATTAATAAAGCCAAAGATTATCAAAAACAATGGAAAAAAATAGGTCCTCTTTCATCCTATCAACGAAACAAACTATGGAAAAAATTTCGTAAAGCATGTGATACTATTTTTGATAAGCGTCAGGAAAATATCGAACAAAAAAATAATCTCAATACTGAAAAGCTTAGAGAGAAAGAAGCAGTTTGTGAAAAGCTTGAAGCTCTGAATCAACAACCACTCAGTTTATCTGATCTTGAAAATGCCTATAACGATATTAAAACACTTTGGCAAGAACTCGAACCACAAACAAAATCATTAAGTCAGGATATTTCAAAACGTTATGCTATAGCCTTGGAGACTTACAAAGAAAAAGTTCAGAGCCTGATAATTGTGCAACAAAAACTAAAACTCGAATTACTCATTAATAAAGCCGAACTCTGCACTCAGATAGAATTATTAAATGAGATCAATGACGAAACAATCAAGCAATTTAATGAACAATGGTCTCTATTTGAAAAAAATCAACTAAATAAACCGCAACTCAAACAGCGTTTTATTAATGCTCTGGAATCAATTACTACAGACAAAACAGTGCTTATAGAAACAGAACTTTATCTTAAAAATGATTTTTGTCTCAAATACGAGATATTACTAGGTAAAGATTCTCCTTCGGAATTCCAGCAGGCACGAATGGAAAAACAAGTTGAATTACTCAATTCAAATCTTGGACAAAGCGGCAGTCAGGATTCATCAAGTGATAATAAATCAAACTATGAGCTGCAATGCCAATGGTATAAATTCAGTAATTATTCACAAGATAATGTTCTGCAGCAACGTTTTTTGAGTTTAATAATCGACTAATTTATTTATTAACTTTATCCAGGGATGACAGCATGAGTATTAACTTTTTAATTGCCGCTAATGATAAAACACAGGTCAATTTTTCAGCTAAAACAGCTAATCGTCACGAAATGATTGCCGGTGCAACTGGTACAGATAAAACAGTCACCCTGCAAATTCTAGCAGAAATTTTTTCAACAATCAGCGTGCCGGTTTTTCTTGCTGACGTGAAGGGAGATTTATCCGGGCTTGCCGCAAGCGGAACAATGAATGAAAAAATTCACTCCCGTATTGATACCATAAAAATTGAAAACTATGCCAACCATGCTAATCCCAGTTTGTTCTGGGATCTCTTTGCCGAAAATGGTCATCCCCTGCAGGGACAGCTCAACCCCGCTTTACAGTTTTCTGAGCTCAGCAATAAAAAAGGAAGTCATCAAACCCGTGTTCTGAGATAATATTGTTAGCAGACAATTTATCCAGGAGCAATACCCG
>JAIVER010000200.1 GCA_023864145.1 Thiohalomonas sp.
CTCCTTCATAGAACATAATGAGTCAGACTTTTAGGTTGTTTATGCTAAATTTTGGTTGCTGGCAGGGTTAACTGATTTTTTTAGGTTGAAGCGTCCACAGAAAAGCCTACCACGCCTCACCATCCTTTTCAAATAACTGCCTCGGTGTTTTTTCAGACATATCAATAAAACTTTTCTTCCCCTTCAGGGCGCTTCTTAAAACGCTTATAACTCCACTGATATTGAGCAGGGACTTCCCGTATATATTCTTCAACTGTCTTATTTAATGCCGTAGCAGAAATTAATGGAGCGGGGTTGGCAATCTCAGGATCTGCCTGTCTGATATGGAGGTGATAACCTTTTCCTTTTGGCAGGCGTTCAGCATAGCCAATCACAATTGCAGCACCTGTCTTGCTGGCCAGCTTGGAAATGAAGGTCATGGTTAATGTTTGAATACCAAAAAAAGGAGCAAACACACCGCTATTAATGTCATCAGGATTTTGATCAGGTAATATCCCGGTCCCGTTACCTTGCCGTAAGGTTTTAAAAATACTTTTGACGCCTGAGGCATCGGTGGCAACCAGTGTTGCTCCGGAACGAATTCGTGAACGGGGAATGATATCATCAAAGGCTTGTATTTTGGGTCGGGAATATAAAATAGTGATTGGAATATTAGCCCCCAGATAGAGCCCGGCAATTTCCCAGCAGCCTAAATGTGGAGAGAGTAAAAAAACACCTTTGCCGGACTGCATGGCTGCATCCATGTATTCTTTGCCTGAAACCTGTGTCAGTAGTGATAAGGTTTTTTCTGGTGACCAGAGCCACATAGGACCCATTTCAGTGAATTGTTTGCCTAATTCAATCAGACTGTCTTTTAAAATAGCTTCCTGCTCAGGCGGACTCATTTCAGGAAAACATAGCTGGATATTTGTTTTAGATACCTGGCATGTTTTACCCTTTAAATAATATATGGCAAGACCAATCCATGAGCCGATAAGATGATTCAGTCTTAATGGCATCAGGGCAAAAAAGTGTAAGATACTTGTGATTAAAAATTTCTGCATCGTTTCAATATGGCCTAAGGCTTGTCAATCAACGCATGATCAACAGACATCAGCGGTTTCATGGTATTAAGTAAGCTGCTGAATAAATTTTTATTGAGTTTTTCTTCCTGAGAAAGTAATTGCTTCATATGATCTCTTTGTGTCGGCATGCTGAAGCAGGCGGGACAACTGTCTGGAATGACAGGTAATTGAGCGGCTTCTGCATAAGCGGTTGTTAGCGATTCACGGGCATAAACAAGCGGCCGAATGACACGGATATCACCTGCCTGGATAGAATAATTGGCTTTCATAGTTTGCAACTTGCCATTATGAAAAGCAGACATTAAAAAGCTTTCGGCTAAATCATCAAGATGTTGCGCCAGAGTAAGCACGTTATAGCCTTCCTTTCTTGCGGTACTATACAGTATACCGCGCTTCATGCGGGAACAGAATGAGCAGAAAGAATCACCGTCCATTGAACCCTCGGCCTGATCTAATATGGCCTGCTCTTGATAAAAGTAGGGAACGCCTAAACTGGCCAGATAGTCTTTTAAAGGGGATGCATCAAAACCTTCAATTTGCGGATCAACAGTCACTGCGCCCAGCTCAAACTTGATGGGGGCGTATTGTTTTAAATGATGCAGGATCAACAATAAAGACAAAGAATCCTTACCGCCGGACATTCCTAATAAAATTCGATCACCCTCATTGATCATCTTAAAATCCGCAATAGCACGGCCAACATGGCGCATCAAGCGCTGGGGTGGTTTAAGGTAATTTTGAGCAGCCATTAGACACCTGATTAACGTTAAAAACAAGCGTATCATAACAGATGAAATCTTTTTAAAAAATGCTCTCATTAATATCGTGTATGTTTCGGGGTCGGAGTCAAATGGCAAAGAACACTGAATTCAAGCAATACTCTGCAGGATATGCCATTTGACTCCGACCCCTGTTCTTAGCTATAATCCGTATGAGGTGTAATTTATAAATTGAGTCATACAAATGGATTAGGAGAATATTAATGATGGGATTTGATGTTTTTGTATTGGGATTCTTAGCTTTTGCGATTATTATCGTCGTAATGGGGGTTAAACGAGTCGCTCAGGGCATGGAGTATACCGTTGAGCGCTTTGGTCGTTATACCCATGTATTACGTCCTGGGTTGAATTTTATTGTCCCGGTGTTTGATGCTATCGGTCATAGAGTGAATATGATGGAGCGGGTTATGGATGTGCCGTCTCAGGAAATTATCACCAAAGATAATGCTATGGTTAAAGTGGATGGCGTGGTGTTTTTTCAGATCATTGATAGTGCCAAGGCCTCCTATGAAGTGAATAATCTGGAACATGCCATTTTTAATCTGACCATGACTAATATCAGAACTGTAATGGGTTCAATGGATCTGGATGAACTTTTGTCAAAGCGCGATGAAATTAATACTCAATTGCTTAATGTTGTTGATGAGGCCACAACGCCCTGGGGTGTCAAAGTGACTCGTATTGAAATTAAAGACATTGCACCACCTATGGATCTGGTCGATGCTATGGCAGGTCAGATGAAAGCTGAGCGGGGAAAACGGGCCAATATTCTTGAAGCAGAAGGTGAGCGTCAGTCTGAAATTTTGCGCGCTGAGGGTGAAAAACAGGCTGTTATTCTGCAGGCAGAAGGTGAAAGAGAGGCAGCATTTCGTGAAGCAGAAGCACGTGAGAGATTAGCAGAAGCAGAAGCAAAAGCAACATTAATGGTGTCTCAGGCCATTGAGGAAGGGGATGTCAATGCCATTAATTATTTTGTGGCAACCAAATACATTGATGCATTAAAAGAAATAGGCAGTGCTGAAAACCAGAAACTGGTCTTTATGCCGCTAGAAGCGTCAAACTTGATCGGTGCGCTGGGTGGTATTGGTGAACTGACAAAAGAAATTTATGCTAAAAAATCAGACTAGATATTTGGGGCAGAGATTGTATTAATGGAATCCATATTTACACAACTGGAATTTTGGCAGTGGCTGACCTTTGCAGTGGTATTGATAATTATGGAAATTTTCAGCCCTGGTGTATTTTTTATGTGGCTGGGCATTTCTTCCGCCTGCGTGGGTCTTGTTCTATACCTCAAACCCGATTTGAGCTGGCAGAATCAGCTGTTTGTCTTTGGCATATTATCTCTAGTGAGCATTGCGGCCTGGCGCCTAACTCGTCGTTTTTTTCCGCCGCAAGAAGCTGATGTAGCGCATCTGAATCGTCGTGCAGAGCAATATATAGGGTGTACTTTTCGCCTCATTGAGCCGATTGAAAATGGTGTTGGTAAAATTAAAGTCGATGATTCAAGCTGGCGCGTACATGGTGTTGATACACCCATTGAAACTCCGGTTAAAGTAACGGGGGTTGACGGGATTGTTTTTAATGTTGAACCGATATTAAATGACAGGGATTAGTTACTTGTGCCTGCCTTAGAATAGAGTATAAACACGAAAAATTATTAATATTTACATAAAATTTTTATTGAATAACAATTAATTCTGATTTATATGCAACATTCCGCTATAATACGCCTTTTTTTTAACCTGATTGATGATCTGCCTTATATATCCATGACCTATGAAAATGCTTGATTTTCATAGAGAAGAAGATCAAAATTATCCAATGACGCAAATTACTCTCACAGCCCATGA
>JAIVER010000201.1 GCA_023864145.1 Thiohalomonas sp.
GCTGATTTTTCATGGGCTGTGAGAGTAATTTGCGTCATTGGATAATTTTGATCTTCTTCTCTATGAAAATCAAGCATTTTCATAGGTCATCGCTATAAATTTATTTCACTCTCTTGTATAGTTTTCTTCAAATGATTCAATTAGATTTTTTTTATAACTATTCAGCGTATCGTTTACAAAAAGCCTGTGGTTACTTTTTTATCTTACTTTACTCGATCACGTGCAATGGAAACCGTTGCATTACGGTTATCCGCACCTCGGTATTTATATTTCTCGACAAGCAGATCCTGCATTTTAGTGTGCGCTGATAATAGTGCGGCAGCCTCTGCAACGGCTGGCGTCCCGACATATTTTCTCACCACTTCTGAAGGATTAAGCACTTCAACTTGTGATAGCTGTTCCGCTGTATAAAAATCAATTTGCCAATAATATTTTTCTGCAAAGCTCAGCAAGCCCAGTTCATCTGATTTTTTATCAATACTCGCCAGAGAACGGACATTATCAATAGACAGTTGTGCTTCTTGCAACGCTTGAAAAACCGCTGTTTCAATACTCTCTATAGGTGTATCACGATCACAGCCGATACCCAGCACCACTTTTATCATCTGCTCACTCATTTATTATGACTACAACAGGCGGTCTGTAGACGATTAAACGTTCGTTCAATGTTGTCCATAACGTTTCAGGTACGTCCTTATGCGTCACCCACAAAACAGCACTAAAGGATGATAAGTCACAATCAGCAAAATGCTCAAACAGGTGAATATTATCCGGCAGTTTTTTTCCCTGCGGCCACCAGTCGTTACTACCGGCTTCCTGAATAAAGGCTATGGGTTCATCATTCACCACATGAGCAGCGACTTTCACCTGATTGCTATGCGGCGCTTCTACCACCCAGCCTAATTCACGACCTAATATATCAACCGGTAAAGTCTGACGTGACTCTGAAGCCGTAGTAAATACAACAGTAGCGCCCAGTGATTGTGAAATATCACTGGCAAAGGCATTGGCACCACCGATATGCCCGGACAAAACAGGGACAACAAACTTGCCGCCATCATCAATCACACTCACACCGGGATCTTCACGCTTTGATTTTAAAAAAGGTGCCATTAAACGCACTGCCGCACCTATTGAAAAAACAAATACCAGCTGATCATATTCTGCAAACAAAGTGGGCATCAGGCTTTTAATCGGCACATCAATTATTTTTGGTTTATTGCTGTCAGGATAAGCATCTGCCAGAGAGCTAAACTTTTCAGGAATAAAAATATCTGCCTGTACAAAATCGTTTGCTAATTTTTTTAGCAGATCAATACCATGTAAGGTAATTGCCAACATGGCAATTTTTTTTTCATGCGAACGTATTTGAGTCTCTTGAGTTGAATTATTCATTACACGCTTTTTTCTTCTTGCCACAACCACGAATAATTTCACCATGTTCACGATGTGGATTCTGAATCACCAGTAATGATAAATAATGCAGTCTCGTGTCACGTAATTGCAATACATCAGTCACAATTCTTTCATCCGGTGTACCGGCACGTTCAATAAAATAACTATGATCCAATAAGTTTTTAGTTTCGATTAAATCTAATAAGTCTTCAATAATGGGTTTAACTTTCATTAAAACAAGGGTGTCAAAATCAGCCAGTAATTTTTCAACTACTTTAACCCCATAACCTGCCGGGATAATCGCCATCGTATCATCCGCTTCAGTTAAGGGCTTATTGACACAGGAAGCTGCCGCAGAAAATGAGGTCACGCCAGCAATCACCTTTATTTCAACACTCTCATCTATGGCATTAACGGTAGGTGCTAAATTACCAAAAGTGGAATAGGTTGACGCATCACCTTCGACTAAAAATACCGCATCACGTCCTGAATGTAATATTTCAAGCACCGTATGAGCAGCTTCTACCCAATATTTTGATAAAATCGAAATATCATGAGTCATGGGAAAAGCTAATGCCAAAGCATCATCCGGCACACTCAGTCCTGCACGTTTAACAATATCCAGTGCATAACTATCAGCACCTGTTTTTTTAACCGGATACAGCCAGCAGCTGTCACTTTCTAAAAGAGCCCAGGCATCACGGGTAATAAGTCCCGGGTCACCCGGGCCAAGAGAAGCGGCAATTAATTTTCCTGTCTTTTTTTCTTTCATGTTTTCTTCTATTCTGCTCCTGCTGCTATGCGGGCTCGGAGTCAAATGGCAATAAGTATAAAATTAATAGTTAAAGCTCATGCTTTAAGGCATTTGACTCCGACCCCTTCCTAATACGCTCAGGATTTAATGACTGAGATAATCCAAACCAGATTATCCGCTTGTAAACGGCTCATATGCAAAATGGGTTTACTATGTGAGGCCTGTAGCTGCGTCAATTCCCACTGCAAATTTAATGACTTTACTATCTCAATAGATTCATTTAAGTTTTCTAAGGTAATAAAATTCATCACTAAAGAGCCGCCCGACTTAAGTTTGCTTAAAATCAACTCAATTAACGGTTTTAATTGCCCCGCAGAGCCGCCAATAAAAACAGCATCAGGTGCCAGCCAGTCAGCCATTTTTTCCGGTGCTTTAGCACACACAACAGAATAATTAATAAGCTGCATTTTTTGTCTGTTTTCTTCAATTAATGACAAATCAGCGCAGTTTTTTTCAATAGCATAAACATAGCCCTGCTTACAAATTGAGGCAGCCTCCAAGCCAACAGAACCAGAACCGGCACCAATATCCCAGACGACGCTATCTGTTTGCAACTGCAATTTAGCCAGTACAACCGCACGCACATCACGCCGGGTAATTAAACCTTTTTCCGGTTTTCTTTGTGCATAAAAATCATCGGGATAACCGAATACAGGTTTTTTTTCGAATGCACTTTTACGCTTAATAATTAATATATTCAAGTCGGCATATTGTGCTTGAGCAACACTCAAGACATCCTGATGTAAACTGACAACTTCACCTTGTTGTAATAGCTGTTCAAATATTGAAAACTCATAATGCTCTGCCAGGCTTTCTGCAATCAACATACGAGCTATGCGCTGTGGTGAATTTTCCGGACTGGTATAAACAGCTAATAAAGTATTATGTCGAATGGATCGAAGTAATTTATAAAGACCATGTTCAAAACCTAATCCAGCAACCCACTCTCCGGCATTTTTACCATGAATAGAACATATTTTCGCCTCCTGCCAGGTCTCACCCAAATAAGAAAAAGCCAGCTGTACCATTGATAAATTAGGTAAAACCGTCACTAAAGACTTATTCAGTTTTTTAAGTAAAAAAGAACCTATGCCATGACACAAAGGATCGCCTGTTGCTAACAGCACCATTTGACGATGATTTATTATACTCTCTTGAATCATTTCTGGTAATTTCATCATCATGCCGCTTAAATTAATCACCTCAGCATCAGGTTTAAATTCAGCCTTAAATAATTCAATTGTTCGAGAGGCAGCAACAATTTGATCAGCCTGTTGAATTTTTTCCTGTGCGACAGGCGTTAAGCCCTGCATGGCATTATCCAGTACACCAATCACATAACATTGACTCATTTTTTCTGTTCTCTTAAGCTATTAGCTTTTATTCTCAAGCTGCTATACCCAATCAACTTGAAAATGCAGGATCGAACACTTGGAAATTATCATTAATTCGAGAATCTAATGATTTTCCAATGCTCGGTAAA
>JAIVER010000202.1 GCA_023864145.1 Thiohalomonas sp.
TTACCGAGCATTGGAAAATCATTAGATTCTCGAATTAATGATAATTTCCAAGTGTTCGATCCTGCATTTTCAAGTTGATTGGGTATATTGATCAATATTAATCAACTCAATGCTGAGCTTATGGGTAGTTTCATATGGATGAATAAGTTGATACATCTCTTCACACAAATGACACCCATCACCCATCACGATAAAAAAATTTAAATTGACTCAAGATAAAACTTCTTTCGTATATTATAAGGAAACATGAAAGGACATAAGTAAAATGAGTTTATGAGGCTAACACTGATTTAATCAACCATTCTTTTTCAGGCAACTTCTTGATGATTTTAGGTTCAAATTGATTTTTTATTGAATGCCTTTGTGCAAATTGATGAGAAAAATAGAGTCCCAGAAACAGACCAGAGAAAGAAGCAATAACAGCGAGCAAATCAGTACCTTCAGGCCACCAAAGTTTAGCGATATAAACAGCTATTGCGCCAAAAACAATCATAATTATAAGCGGCAATAAGTACATAAGAAAAGAACCGCCCAGTAAGGCAGATTCTTCTAAACCAATGAAAACTCGATCACCTTCCTTCAAAGGAGTGTAGTATTCGGCTTCTTTATCAGAAGACTGCTCAATGCTATTTAAACAACGAACATAAGCAATTTTATTGCCTAATACTTTAGATAATACCTGCGTACCACAACCATTTTTTACAGAACAATGACCACAACTTGATTGACGCTGAGTATTCACCCAAACATATTTTCCTTCATTTTTAACAACACTGGCTTGTTCTTCTATCATTTAACAGGCTCTTTAGCTGCTTTTAGAAAACGCAATGCACTCACAACAGGTATGGCACCAAGCACGGTAATTTGCTGATAAGCAAGTGTTTTACCTGCGACATTGACTGCTCCCAATTTAACCACACCGTTAACAGGTCGTTTTGTTTGTCCTGTTTCTTCAATAAAAATTGAAACAGATGCAAATCCATCACTTAACTGGAACTGGTAAGCCTGGCGGCTACCCTCATTAATAATACCCTGACGAAAAGAAACAGGCTCATAACCTTTAGGAATTTGATTAAGACTAAAATACTGCTCAAATTCTGATGAAAGCTCCTGAAATTCTGCTAAACATGTCTTTATTTCTTTTGCAGCATCAACGGCAATGGATAAATTTTCATTATTATAAAATGTTATGTCTGTAAAAAGGTATTCTTCAACAACCTTATCATTTGGAGCTATTAATTTATATCTTAATAAAATCGCTGTGTCAGGTTCAAACCATACTTTATAACTGTATCGGTAGGGATCTTTTGCTTTAATGGATAATCCCATTGCAGGATAACCGGCAATTATTATTGGCTCAGTGAGTATAAATTCATAGTTTTTTTTCAAATCCAGATAGTAATTATTGACTCTAAATGGAAAGCTGGATGACACCGCCTGAAATTGATAGTGCCAGCCATTATCAAGGATACAATAGTCATTAACTAAACGTCTGGTGCTTTGTTTCTGGTTATTATCCTGGGGAATAAATTCTTCTACCAGTTCGCCCTGTGTATTTATTGCCCTTTTAATTTTTATCGTTTGTAAAGAATCTTCAAACATATAAATAAAAGAGCCTTCATATAACTGTCTGGAACCATTGCGAACAAATTTATTGAGCAGCTCTTCAATTAACTGTTCATTAGTGTGCTCACTATTTGCATGTACTATTGAAGAAATAGAAGGTGAAGAAATGGAAGAGTTTTCATTTGTATCGGTTTCGTATGCCAATGCAGTTGACATAATAAATAGAAAAAAAAGAGACGAAAGTAACCAATAATGAAAGTTCCAGCCTGTGAATTTCACAGGTTGAATAGACGCTTTGTTTACCATAGTATGTTTATTATACCTTTACCATAGCGGTTAAAAACTATAGCTTTAAAAATGAACAATCTGCATTTTTTAACTGCCCGGTTTAATCATTAATTTGATAAGTCGCTGTACGTATTTGAGGTTGCAGATTATAAGTAGCCCGATGTATTTCATGCTCTCTTACATACTGCCTGACCTGCTGAGATAATACAGGATCAGCTTCTATCCATTGATATTGCTTATTAGGCGCATCATTAGTTATTGCTGCCGCTGTTGAAGAAACATAAGAAGCAGGTAAGACCGCAACCGCCTGGATAAATGATGGCGTTGTCTTATCAGATGCCTGCTTATCCAATGAGAAGTGTATTGAGTTCGCAGCAGTCAGTGATTGTTCAGATACGGTATGACTCAAGTCTGTTTCGGTTTTAAATCCCTGTAGAGTAAAAGTGTTACAAACATAGCAGAGGCTGCAATAGAAACACCACTGAGTATACGATTTTCAAAAAAACGATTAAACCAGCTTATTTGGGTAATATCTTCAGTTTTAGCGATCTGCAGAGAAACGCCTTCATCAACAAAATGGCACGGCAAATCATCCAGTGCAAGAGAAATATTATCTCTACGCTCAGTGTTTAAAACACTTGTCTGAACCTGATCATGTAAATGTTCGTTCACTAGTTGTAAGCGAGCATACTGCTCTTTATATGCAGGGTCATTGTGTAAGGCTTCAACAATCTGACTAGTTTCACTATCAGATTGTTCTGCATCAATAAATGCTGACAATCTTTCTTTCTTTTGCTGTATTGGCATAGACATATTCATCTCATCGACTATAATTTTTATTATTCAATATCTTATAAATGATTTACTTCAGGCTCCTGGTTAAAGTAAATCTTTTATTTCATTATCTATTGTTTCTCTAGCTCTAAAGATCCTGGAACGGACAGTACCAACTGGACAATCCATCACATTGGCGATTTCGTCATAACTCATTGCTTCAAATTCACGCAGCGTTATAGCCACTTTTAATTCTTCTGGTAAATTAGCAATGGCCCGATCAATTGCCTCTTTGATTTGTTGTTTTGCTAAATTTGCTTCCGGTGTTGTGTTATCATGCATCGTACTGCCACCATCATCATCATAATACTCAGCATCATTGGCATCCACATCAGAACGTGGAGGCCGCCTGCTTTGTGCTGTCAAATAATTTTTTGACGTATTAATAGCAATTCGATAAAGCCAGGTATAAAAGGCACTATCACCTCTAAATCCTGGTAATGCTTTATACGCCTTGATAAATGATTCTTGTACCACATCCAAAACATCATCTCGATCATGTACATAAGGTAACACCAACTGGGCTAATTTGTGCTGATATTTTATGACTAAAAGATCAAATGCATTTTTATCGCCTCGTTGTACCCTTCTTACAATCTCCAGATCAATTTTATTTTGCGATTCATTATCGCTCATTTGCTTCCCATCATTTCATTGGAATTTCATTAATAGATTATCCGGCTCATACTAACATAGGGACAGATCAAATATAAGCAATTTGCTTTACATTTAGGTACACCTCAACCTCAGAATATTTAAATTCTGAAAAACTGTATTGAGTGGTGATTTTTTTAGTGCACGGCTCTGGTTAGTGGATAGGCAATCATGGACAGCCAGTCATCCACTTTTTGGCCAGAAATGCATTCATGGGCAGAAGTCCCTTTGTAACGACCCTGCCTGTGTGTTTTTATACCCAATCAACTTGAAAATGCAGGATCGAACACTTGGAAATTATCATTAATTCGAGAATCTAATGATTTTCCAATGCTCGGTAA
>JAIVER010000203.1 GCA_023864145.1 Thiohalomonas sp.
TCTATGAAAATCAAGCATTTTCATAGGTCATGGGTATATACCGGGGCATGCCTTATTTTAGATGCACAATTTACTGCAACATCTATGATAGGAATGATTGCTCTGGCTGGGATTATTGTGCGTAATTCAATTTTACTGGTGGATTTTATCAATCAGCAGCTCGACGAGGGGATGGTTTTACATGAGGGTGTTATTCAATCTTCTGCGGTACGCTCAAAACCCATTGTGTTAACCGGCATTATAGCGATGATTGGTGTTTTTTTTATTATTGATGATCCGATTTTTGGCGGACTGGCCATTTCTCTGATTTTTGGTTTACTGGTGTCAACTTTGCTAACCTTAGTTGTCATTTCCATTGTTTACTATGCCGCAATGGAAAAAAAACACCCTAAATAGTTACGCTTAAGGTTTTTGATAACCAGGTGCAATTAGTAGGTTATCAACACCATATAATGCTGGATAGTTTTTCAGCCATAGATGGTATTCATCTCCCTTGAGGCTATGCGATTGTGAACAATCAATATTCCATCGACGCAGGAAATAACCAGCTACAGCCGCTCTGACATTCACATTTAATAGATCACCCTGAGTGTTATTTTTTTGCATGCCCGTCTTTTTCATACCCCTCTTATGCATACCATAGTCCATAGAAATACTTTCAGGATGCTTTAGGGCAGGGTGCGGTACAAATTCCAATTCAACGATTCGGTTCCATTGATTGTCAGCTTCTTTACTTTCATGTTCTTTAGCAATGGATTCAATGATTTTAGGATTTTCAATGCGGTTAATGACAAAATCAGTAAAGCGTTCTCGCTTGCGATCATAAGCACGAATATGGCAGCGAAGACCATTATCTACCAGAGCAAAAGGCACAATTTCTCGTGATGAGACACCACTTGATAATGAGAAATAGTTAATTGCAACAACCTGATGTTGGTGAATTGCCCGGGTTAGCACTGATAACGTGTCTAATTGAGTAATATTAAGCTGTGCAGGTGTTTCACAGCTTAATATAGCCATACTCTGCAGGCCGACATAATCATCGCCAAATCCGTTGGATAGAGCGGCTAAAGCCCGTTCAGATATATAGTCAAACAGGGGAACGAATTGCGGGTTATAAAAATAGGAGCGTTCTTTGGTATTGTAGATGATATTGTCTGGTGCAAGCTTTCTGTAGAGTGCTATATCACGTGTCGCAGCGGCTTCTTTTGTGCCGAAACGTTGTATTAAATCATTGCGTTGTATTACACCTAAATACATTAATCTGAAATCAATGTGTGATAGACGTTCTTTCTGTGTCTGGCTAAGAACCGAGAGTGCTTTTGTTCTTTTTTCTATATCCATTGTTTATGCTCAAGTATTCTCTACATTATTTTGTGAAAGAGAATGGTGTAGTAATCCTGGAATAATACTTAAATTAATAAATTATTACAATATGATTTGTTGACATAATCAAAATAATTAGTCATTATCATCAAAATGATGATAATAGAAAATAAAAAGTATTATCATCCTGTTTTGTTAATGGCTAAAAAGGAAAAAATTATGACCATTTTAAGCAGCATAGAGAATAGCTTTATTCAGCAACATGTTACACTAAGCTTGTATTACCCAAAATTAGGGCTAAGTGTCGATCTGACTGATTCAGGCTGGGTAGTTAAAGATCCCCAGGAGCGCACCTTATTAATGAGTAGTCGACAAGTGCCAAAAGAAATAGCTGCATTAGAAGAAAAACTCAGAAGAGTTTTTTTAAACTAAGTAGTCATACTGCAATGTTTGTTCAGCAGGGAATGTATTTTGAAAAACAAAAAAAAACTGATTATAGCTATCTCATCCAGAGCGTTGTTTAACCTGGAAGAAGGCCATGACATCTATATGAAACAGGGTGTTGAAGCTTATTGTCAATATCAGAGAGAACATGAAGATGATTTACTGGAGCCAGGAGTGGCTTTTTCCTTAGTGAAAAAACTGTTATCCCTTAATGGTGAATCCTCTAATGATATCACTCGAAGTGCAGATGAAAAAGTAGAAGTTATTCTGCTTTCCAAAAATAGTGCAGATACAGGTTTGCGCATCTTCAATTCTATTAAAAAGCATAATTTACCCATTTTTAGAGCGACTTTTGCCAGTGGGGAATCTCCTTATCGCTATATAGAACCCTTTAGTGCCGATTTATTTCTTTCAGCCGAGCCGAATGATGTACGTGAAGCATTGGATATGGGCTATGCGGCGGCAGCAATTTTGCCTGAGGCAAGTCGTAGTAATGATAGTGGGCAATTGAGAATAGCCTTTGATGGTGATGCGGTTATTTTTTCAGATGAAGCTGAACGTATTTATAAAAAAGGTGGTTTAGCTGCATTTGATGCTGCCGAACAGGCGGCTGCTAATGAACCATTGCCCGGTGGGCCATTTAAAGAATTTTTAAAGTCATTACACCAGTTGCAAACAGAGTTTACTGGTGATGAATCACCAATTCGAACGGCATTAGTCACTGCTCGTGGTGCACCTGCACATGAACGAGTTATCCGCACCTTGCGAGCCTGGGATATTCGTATTGATGAAGCAATATTTTTAGGCGGAAAATCAAAAGGTGAGTTTTTAAAAGCATTTGGTGCCGATATCTTTTTTGATGATCAAACGGGGCATTGTGAATCTGCTGCTGAACATGTCCCTTCTGCTCAAGTGTTGAGCGGCGTTTCTAATCAAGACTAATATCTTTGGATTAACAATAAAGGAATAAAGTGTGCAAAGTACCTTTTTAGCCTGGGTATTCAGAATGCCTTTGATCAAGCGCTGGTCATTGATGTTTTGCCATAAAAAAGAAAATATTGCTGAACATTCACATCAAGTCGCGGTAGTAGCACACCTGTTGGCACTAATATACAATAAAAAAGTAGCGCCTTTACATAATTTAATGCCTATAATTCCAGAGCGTGCCGCGACGATTGCCCTTTATCATGATCAAATTGAAATTTACACTGGTGATACTGTCACTCCGATCAAATATCATAATCAGGAATTAACTCGAGAATTTAAAAAATTAGAATCTACTGCTGAAAATCTCTGTCTTGAAACCTTACCTGAAGAGTTTAGAGAAGACTTTAGAGGATTCTTAATTTCAGAGAAAATTGAGCCGGAATATGCACGTATTGTGAAATCAGCTGATGTGATCTGTGCTTATATAAAAACACTGGATGAACTCAAGCATCATAATTATGAATTTGAGCATGTGAAGCTGAATCTTGAGAAAAAACTGGATAAACTAAAAGAACAGACTGAAGTGCGTTATTTTATGGATGTATTCATGGCATCCTGTATCACATCATTAGATAAATTAACAGCTGGTTAATTTTTTTTGTATTATTACACTATAAGTGTGATTATGAAAAAGCTAAAAAATGAAAAAGAATTATTAAAAAAAGCCATTTTAGAAGGTGTAAAATATGCTGAAGGGGGGAGGTTGTTGAATTTGAAGCAACGGATTCAGCCAATGAAAAAATTGAATATATTTATCGTTTACCCTAGTTTAATCAGTTGAAAATAGGCTAAAATCACAAGTATTTGAAAAACAAGAATGAAATGATGGTTTTGCCACCCAAATCTGATCACCCAACGGGTGATCAGGCTTTAGCGACTAGAAATCCACTTTCTGAGGCGGTAGAAGT
>JAIVER010000204.1 GCA_023864145.1 Thiohalomonas sp.
GATGAAATTTTACCGAGCATTGGAAAATCATTAGATTCTCGAATTAATGATAATTTCCAAGTGTTCGATCCTGAATTTTCAAGTTGATTGGGTATACACCTCTTTAAGGCCGTATTAAGCAGAGGTGAAATTGACATCATACTCAGCTTTATCCTGTCTTAATTGTCGGCGACAGCTTATAAATAACGAGTTTTTACAGTGCCGAAGATAAAGTCTGCTCATCATTCATCTGAACAATTACCTGTGCTTGGTGTTGATACCGGGGGTACATTTACGGATTTTGTCTATTATGAACAGGGGAACCTGACCATTCATAAAGTATTATCCACGCCTCATGCACCGGAACAGGCTATTTTACAGGGGATCAAAGAACTCGGTCTGGAAACACAATTGGATAATTTATCCATCGTACATGGTTCCACCGTGGCAACCAATGCGGTGTTAGAAAAAAAAGGTGTTAAGACGGCTTATATTAGTAATAAAGGTCTGTCAGATATCCTGACTATTGGCCGCCAAGCACGTAAAGAGCTGTATAATCTAACACCTAAACCGGAAACACCGCCTGTACCGGCCTCATTATGTTATGAAGTGACTAGTCGAGTGGCTGCTGATGGTAATAATCGTCAGTCATTAGCCAATGATGAATTACAACAACTCAATGACTTTATCAGTGAACATCAGCCTCAGTCGGTTGCCATTAATTTATTATTTTCCTTTTTGAATGATGAGGATGAATGTCGTATTGAACAAAGTCTGAAACAAGCATTTCCGGACTTGTTTATCTCCCGCTCCTCAGAAATATTACCCGAATATAAAGAATATGAAAGAGGTATTGCAACCTGGTTAAATGCTTGGGTTGGTCCTCTGCTTCAAGGTTATTTAAAGCGCCTGACAAGAGGCGTTCAACCGGCTCAGCTCTCTGTTATGCAAAGCTCTGGCGGTACTATTGCCGCAGAAAAAGCAGCTGGTCATGCCGTGCGAATGTTGTTGTCCGGGCCGGCAGGCGGCCTGGCTGGAGCAAAATACATTGCCGCTACCGGTCAGTCTAATCACTCTTTTCATAATAAGAATCTACTCACCTTTGATATGGGAGGGACGTCAACCGATGTTGCTGTGATTGAAGGTGAACTGCAACTCACCAGTGAAGGCCATATTGGTGATTACCCAGTGGCTATTTCCATGGTGGATATGCATACCATTGGTGCGGGTGGTGGTTCTATTGCGTGGGTTGATGAAGGCGCTATATTACAGGTCGGCCCGCAATCAGCAGGTGCGACTCCGGGGCCGGCCTGTTATGGTCAGGGAGGACAGCAGGCCACTGTGACTGATGCCAATCTCATTTTGGGGCATTTATCAGCTGATGCTTTTTTAGGTGGTTCTATCCAGCTGGATGAAGGTGCAGCTCAATGTGCTATTGCAAAGCTGGCAAGACAATTATCACTATCATCTGCGCATAATGCTGTCGAGGAAACTGCATCAGGCATCATTCAGGTTGCTAATGAGCACATGACCCGGGCATTGCGACTCATGTCCATACAACGTGGTATTGATCCTAAAACTCTGGTACTGGTTCCCTTTGGTGGTGCCGGCGGATTACACGTATGTGCCCTGGCTGATAACTTACAAATGTCTCAGGCAATGGTGCCCATACATGCCGGCGTTTTATCTGCTTTTGGTATGGTAGTCGCACCACATAGCAGAGACTTATCACACACTATTAACACTTTGCTGGAATTGGCGGGTGAAGCTCAGCTTAATGAACAATTAAAAATATTAGCCGACAGAGGGGTGGCTAAATTAACTTCAGAAGGCATTGATAAAGCTGAGATTAAAATTTATTATTCAGTCGATCTACGTTATTCAGGTCAGTCGTACACACTGAGTGTCCCCTGGTCTGAGCTGGATAAAACAGTGCAGGCATTCCATGATTTACATCAAAAGCGCTATGGGCACCAGCATAATCAAGCGATTGAATTAGTTAATCTCAGAGTAAAAGTATCAGCTTCTCCAGTCGTATTAACCTTAGCAAAATTGCCTTTGGCCACTAATAAGGCAGGAGTCACTAGCCAAAGAACTCTTTATGGTATTGATGCTGCAGTCTCCATTTATCAAAGAGAAAAGTTGTCCTATGGTCATAAAATTAAGGGGCCTGCAGTGATCGTTGAACCTGTATCAACCACCTGGCTTGAACCAAACTGGGTGTGTGAAGTTGATCCTGTCGGTAATCTTCTGTTAAGTAAAACGTCTTTTGAATAAAAAAGTTGAGCAATAAAACATGTATTCTATAAGTTATTACATCCCGGCTGATGCTCATGAACGGGTTAAACAGGCTCTATTTGCTTGTAGTGCAGGAAAGATAGGCCGCTATGATGAGTGCTGCTGGGAAGTTTTAGGTCATGGGCAGTTTCGAGCTCAGAAGGGTACTATACCCATGACATAACTGGTATTGCTTTTGTCGGACTTGTTCGGCTATGAGTCGATCCAGATCAAAAAGATTGTTATGAAATCTGGTATCAGTGTGCAAGGGATGATACATTTAAATTCTCCTATTGTTGTGGTGATAACAGGAGATGCCCCTTTAGATAGTTTGTCAACTTATTTAAGGGGGCTTTTAGTTTGTACCATCAATTATTGTGATTAAAAATTCAGAAATTGACCTTATGCAGGTTGCTCAGGCTCAGCTGTGACCTGCTGCATATTCATAAGGCTCTCTGACATCCATAATTAAATGGTCTTTTTTCTTAAATACAAAAATATGAACTAAACTTAATCAAATAAGCAAAAAAACAGATAAATTTAATAATTCGATATTGTAAAAACATTAGAGGTTCTGAAATGAAAAAAATGATAATTGGTGTAGCAATCTCTGCTACGATTTCTATGTCAGCCAGTGCATTCTGGGATGATGGCAATAGTAATACTAACTGGAATGCCTCAGGTTATAACAACATGTACAATAATGCTTACGGTAATGCTTATGGCTGGGGTGATGGTTCTGGAGATGCTGATATGGATGCTGACTTTGAAATCACCATCAAATCACGAGCTCGCGGACGTGGTCGTGGAAATACACAAGGTTCTGTCCGTGGTAATGCATACGGCAACAGCTATAACAACTGGGATAACCGTTTTCAGGGTTATGGAGACAACCGCTATGATAACCGTGGCTACGGTGGATATGGCTATGGATATGCTAATCAAGTGAGAGACGCTCAAATGAAAGCAGCCCAGATGAAAGCTGCTGAAGTAAGAGCTGCCCAGGTGAGAGCCGCTCAGATGAAAGCGTCACAAATGAAAGCTGCTGAAGTGAAAGCTGCTACAGTGAAATAAACACTCACTTTTGCCTGAAAGGGGGATTGATGTCGGGGGAAATTAATAATTTAATCCCCCATCCTTCTCACTGATTAGTCGGCATAAGTGTACCACTTTCGGGCTTTTCTAATTATCCCCATCCGCTATTTTGAAAATAATACTCCTAGCAAACTAAGTCATAATTCAGCATTGATATTGAATAATGTCAACCATCCTGATTTTTAGTAACATAGCGATTAATTTCCTTAATTAAGCAATGCTATACCCATGACCTATGAAAATGCTTGATTTTCATAGAGAAGAAGATCAAAATTATCCAATGACGCAAATTACTCTCACAGCCCAT
>JAIVER010000205.1 GCA_023864145.1 Thiohalomonas sp.
ACCGAGCATTGGAAAATCATTAGATTCTCGAATTAATGATAATTTCCAAGTGTTCGATCCTGCATTTTCAAGTTGATTGGGTATATATTCCATAGATGTCTGATAAACCAAGCAAGATCACTATAAAATATAATATACCCTCAGATGAATCATCATCTGAAAATGAAGAACAATTCTCATCGCTTCAATTTGACTTTAATCACTTCTTAAAAGATTTATCCACCAAGCCGGGCGTGTACCGCATGATTGACGCTAATAATGTGGTGATCTATGTCGGCAAAGCCAAAAATCTTAAAAATCGTGTCAGCAGTTATTTTAGAAAATCAGGCCAATCACCCAAGACTACTGTGATGGTCAGCCAGATTGCTAATATTGAAATTATCATTACCCATACTGAGAGTGAAGCGTTATTACTTGAAAATAACCTGATAAAGACACTCAAACCACGTTATAACATTCTATTACGTGATGATAAATCCTATCCTTATATCTTTTTATCGGATCAGGATGAATTTCCCCGATTAGCCTTCCATCGGGGAGCAAGGAAGAAAAAAGGGCGTTACTTTGGCCCATATCCCAATGGACATTCAGTAAAAAGTAGTCTGAATCTATTACAAAAATTATTTCCAGTGCGGCAATGTGAAGACAGTTTTTATAAAAACCGCTCAAGAGCCTGTCTACAGTATCAAATCAAACGCTGTAAGGCTCCCTGTGTTGATCTGGTTTCTAAAGAGGAATATGGAGAAGATGTCCACCATACCGTCTTATTTTTAGAAGGCAAAAGCAATCAGGTGATCGATGAACTGATTCTGGCAATGGATCAGGCCGCAGAGCAATTACACTATGAAAAAGCGGCGCTTCATCGTGATCAAATTGCCAACCTGAGACGTTTGCAGGAAAAACAATATGTCTCTAATGAAAAAGGTGATCTGGATATTATTGCCATCGAATACCAGCAGGGTGTAGCTTGTATTCAATTATTTTTTATCCGTGACGGCTTAAATCTGGGCAATAAAAGCTTTTTTCCCAAAAATGCACGACACCAGAATATATCAGAATTGTTATCAGCTTTTATTGCACAATTTTATATCAGTTCAACAAGATCGGAGCGCTTTATCCCCACAAGCATATTAGTGAGCGATCCTTTTGAAGACAGAGTGATTATCGAAACTATATTGCATGAGCAGTCAGGTCATAAAGTAGAAATAAGAGATAAAGTCAGAGGTGATCGTGCCCGAGGGTTGCAAATGGCACAAACGAACGCTCAAACGGCACTAATGAGCCGTCTATCTAATCGAGCCAGTTTTCTAAAGCGCTTTGAAGATTTGCAGGAAGCCTTAAAGATGGATACTCTGCCGGAACGTCTGGAGTGCTTTGATATTAGCCATAGTTCAGGAGAAGCAACCGTTGCTTCCTGTGTGGTGTTTGATCAATCAGGCCCGTTAAAAACAGACTATCGGCGTTTTAATATCGATAATATTACTCCCGGTGATGACTATGCGGCAATGCATCAGGCGCTTACGCGCAGATACCGTGCGTTAAAAAAAGCAAGATTAACAAATGGAGAGGGAAAATTACCCGATCTACTCGTTATTGATGGCAGTAAAGGTCAGGTAAAACAGGCTCGTGAAGTACTGCAGTCGCTTGAAATCACCGGCGTACAAATCATTGGTATTACCAAAGGTGAGGGGAGAAGGCGAGAACTTGATACATTACTCTTGTCTGAGACAAATGAGAAAGTTATACTGCCAGCAGATTCAAAGGCCATGCATCTAATCCAGCATATTCGGGATGAAGCACATCGTTTTGCTATTACAGGCCATAAAAATCGACGTGCTAAAGCAAGAAAAATATCCCAACTGGAAAAAATTAACGGTCTTGGCCCAAAACGCAGACAACTGCTGCTAAAACAATTTGGCGGCTTACAAGAAGTTATCCGTGCAGGCGTTGAAGATTTGGCTAAAATTAATGGTATCAGCAAATCTCTGGCACAAAAAATTTATGAGCATTTTCATAGTTAGTGTTTATCAATAAAGTGAAATAAAACTCTTATGCAATATACAATACCTAACATGCTGACCTCATTTAGAATGCTGCTTGTTCCAGTATTTGTTGTCGTTTTTTATCTACCTGTCTCCTGGGCTAATCAGGCAGCATCAATAATCTTTATGATAGCGGCAATAACTGACTGGTTTGATGGTTATTTAGCAAGACGCCTGAACCAAACCTCTGCTTTCGGCGCTTTTCTAGACCCTGTTGCAGACAAAGTGATGGTTGCTGTCGCCTTAGTGCTGCTGGTTGATAGAAATCCAACAGAATATCATAGTGCTTTTATGACAATAGCTGCGGGCATCATCATTGGTCGTGAAATTACCATTTCAGCATTGCGTGAATGGATGGCAGAAGTGGGTTCAAGAAATAGTGTTGCCGTCTCAATTATAGGCAAAGTAAAAACAACAGCCCAGATGATAGCCATTATCTGGCTGCTCTTTGCCCAGCCATTGTTAGGTCTGCCCCTGGTGGAAATAGGGTTTGTTTTACTTTATGTAGCCGTTTTTCTGACTCTATGGTCTATGGTCGACTATATTTCAGCGGCACTTCCTGCTCTCAAAGAATAACTCTTATTCAGACAAAATAAATAACCTTATAAATTAAAAAAACCGTTGACATACATTCCATAAACGTTAAAATACACGCCATCGAAATAAAGCGGGAATAGCTCAGCTGGTAGAGCACGACCTTGCCAAGGTCGGGGTCGCGAGTTCGAATCTCGTTTCCCGCTCCAATTCGACTTTGTTTTAAATTAGCTACAAGTATCTGATTTAGCAAAATGCTTCATGTACCAATTCAAGAAGCAAACTCCACTTTTATATCGCTCAATTATTTATAATTAACGCTTATTAAGTGAAGTCACTATTATATGGCTGAATGGCAGAATGGCTATGCAGCGGATTGCAAATCCGTGGACCTCGGTTCGACTCCGGGTTCAGCCTCCATATTTATAATAGTAACCCTGTTGCGGGAATAGCTCAGCTGGTAGAGCACGACCTTGCCAAGGTCGGGGTCGCGAGTTCGAATCTCGTTTCCCGCTCCAAACACATCTGTTAGCCCAGGTGGCGAAATTGGTAGACGCAAGGGACTTAAAATCCCTCGATCGCAAGATCGTGCCGGTTCGATTCCGGCCCTGGGCACCATTCTTAGAAGTATTAGTAATACCTTATTGTTCTATATGGCGCACTCACGGCGCAATTTTTAACAACAAACTACAACAAAATTACTTCTCAAAACCTCATCGTTCAGACTCTGCTTATACTCAGAAATATATCTGTCTTTACAAAGTGCGCCTCAACTGCGCCATGATATTGTTTTTAATTTGTAATATTTAATATAAACAAATAGTTATATTTTAAGTGAAGGGATTGTTATATCCCTTGTTGTTTGTTGTGCTTTATTGTAAGCTTATGTATACCTATGACCTATGAAAAGGCTTGATTTTCATAGAGAAAAAGATCAAAATTATCCAATGACCCAAATTACTCTCAGAGCCCATGAAAAATCAGCTCTAGAAATGCAACATAAGCATTCTAGAAATGGAAAAGAACGAGATAGAATCAAAGCCA
>JAIVER010000206.1 GCA_023864145.1 Thiohalomonas sp.
ACCGAGCATTGGAAAATCATTAGATTCTCGAATTAATGATAATTTCCAAGTGTTCGATCCTGCATTTTCAAGTTGATTGGGTATATAAAAATTGCTCGGATGGCGGTTTACAAACTTGCATAGATAATATGTAATTGAATAGAAAAATTACCCCGATAGTAATTTTCTTTTAATTGATAAACTCCATGAATAAACTGCCCTTCTACAAAGGGAAATGGATCATTTTTTTTCTCTAAGGCACGAAACCAGACAGCCCTGAACGAATGCGAATCTGTCGCCAGTTGAATCATTAAATGATTGCCGTCAGAGCCTATCACCCGAATACTTTGCACCTTGAAGTCACCCTCAAATACAGGCACTTCAAATTCACGCCCAAAGGGTTCCAGATACTTCAGTTCAGCAATTGTTTCAAAAGAGAGTTCATCTTCCGCTAACTCACCATCAGTATAAATAATTGGCCTGAGATCATCACCTGTAGTGAGTTGCTGTTCAACAGCTTTATCAAATAATACCTGAAATTCCTCAACATGACGGCTATCTAGTTTTAAACCAGCAGCACCTTTATGACCACCAAAGCGTAAAACGATTTCTGGATGGTCATTAGCCACCTGTTCAATAGCATCTCTTATATGAACCATAGGAATCGTTCTGGCTGAACCCGTGAGTTTATCTGGTTCATTGCCGGGACTTAAGACGATCACCGGGCGACCAAATTTTTCCATTAAACGTGAGGCGACAATCCCCTGTACCCCTGCATGAAAATCTTCATGATAGACAACCAGAGAGCATAATTGTGTATTAAGCTGTTGTTTAGCCAGTCTAAAGGCTATTTCTAACATATCTTTTTCAGTTGCTTTACGATCCTGATTATCTATATCAAGCTGTTGAAGATACCGCATTGACTCATTCAGTGTCGGGGCACATAAATAATGCACTGCCATATAAGGATCAGACATGCGGCTGCGGGCATTAATTCTGGGTCCTATTTGAAAGCCCAGATCCTCTGCTGTAAATATTTGAAAGTCCCACTCTAATAAGTTTTTCATCGCTTGCCAGCAGGGGCGCTGCAGTTGATTCATTACTTTTAAACCCGCCTTGACTACGGCACGGTTAATAGGACTGATAAGAGAGACGGCATCCGCAACCGTTCCTAAACTAACAAAATCCAGCAGGCCTGATAACTTAGGAGCATCTTCCGCTAATAGCTTAGCGGCAATTAATTCATTGCGTAGATGACTCATTAACAACCAGCTCACCATACAACCCGCAATGGTACTATCAGGATAAGCACAATCTTCTCGTGTGGGGTTAACGGTCGCCAGTGCGGAAGGAGGAATTCCCTCTTGAGGAATAGCATGATGATCAGTGACAATGACATCAATGCCCTTCTCTTTAAGTCGTGCTATTTGTGTTTCATCAGAAGAAGCGCAATCAGCCGTAATGATTAACTCTGGTAATGCCTGATGATCAGCAAGAATACGATCAACCAGTCCCTGACTAATGCCATAACCGTCATCAATACGATGACCGATAAGATGCTGAATTTTATTTTCCGCAACGCCGAAAAAATCTCGTAATGCATGTATTAAAATAGCATGAGAAGTAATACCATCAACATCATAATCAGTTAATAAACCAATTGCTTCACCATTAGATATGGCTTGTGCAATGCGTTTAACCGCTCTATCACTATCTTTTAATAAAGTGGGCGGTGCTATGTTTTTCAAAGACGCATCAACAATTTGCTCTAAGTGATCTTCTGCTTCCTTAGAGGGTAAACGATTAGCGACAATTCTTGCCTGCAAAGGCGATAAAGAAAGCGCCTGGGCAAAGTGAGACAGTTTAACTGCATCAATATCTGATGTACGAACAAGCAGTTTAGGGATCACTAACGGATCACATCCATGCCACCCATATAAGGTATTAACAGTTCAGGCACTTTAATAGACCCATCTTCTTGCTGATAATTTTCAATAATAGCTACTAAGGTACGTCCAACAGCTAAACCCGAACCATTAACGGTATGTACTAACTCAGGTTTACCCGTTGCCTTATTACGCCAGCGAGCCTTCATACGACGCGCCTGAAAATCACCAAAATTACTACAGGAGGAAATTTCACAATACGTTTCCTGAGCGGGTACCCAGACTTCTAAATCAAATGTTTTAGTGGCTGAAAAACCAATATCGCCGGTACATAATTCCACCACTCGATAAGGTAAATTCAATAAGTGTAGAATTTTTTCTGCATGGCCTAATAGTTCGTCTAAAGCTGTTAGAGAATCTTCCGGCTTAACAATTTGCACCATTTCGACTTTTTCAAATTGATGCTGACGGATCAAACCACGAACATCTTTTCCATAGGCACCAGCCTCTGAACGAAAGCAGGGAGTATGAGCGGTGAGACGCAAAGGTAATTCATCTTCATCAAGGATGGATTCTCTTACCATATTGGTCACAGGTACTTCTGCTGTCGGGATCAAATGCAATTGTTTATCAGCATTAATGGTTTCTTCATCACCGTCAATAGAAAATAAATCTTCCTTAAATTTAGGTAACTGACCCGTACCTCTTAACGCTTCAGGACGTACTAAATAAGGCACATAGTTTTCACTATAACTATGCTCTTCAGTATGAGTGTTCAGCATCAGTTGAATCAGTGCCCGATGCATTCTGGCTAATGACCCTTTTAAGGTGCTAAAACGAGAGCCTGATAATTTGGCTGCCGTTTCAAAATCCATTAAACCGCCCTTAGCATTCCAGCCATCGCCCAGATCAGCGCCCAGATCAACATGACCTTTTACCGCAAAATCAAATGTTGGCAGAGTACCCCATCTACGAATCTCAACATTTTCATCTTCATTTTTACCATCAGGCGTGCTTTCATGAGGAACATTAGGGATAGTCATTAATAATGCATTAGTGTCATCCAAAAGCACTTTTAGACGTGCTTCTGCTGCTTTTAGTTCATCAGCCATTTTTGCCACTGCTGAAAAGATTTCACTGGCATCCTGATCATTCTTCTTGGCCAAGCCAATCTCTTTTGATTTCCTTTTACGTTCTGCTTGTAATTTTTGAGTTTTAGCCTGTAGTACTTTTCTTTCTGTTTCAAAATCTATCAGCGTTTGTGTATCAAGGCTATAGCCGCGACGTGCTAATTGTGCAGCAATTTCTTCAAGATTATTTCTTAAGAGTTTAGGATCCAGCATGTTTAATATTTTTCCACTTCTGTTTATTAGTTAGTGTCCATCCGTTTATTCTGCTTTTAGTCTCCCCCTTCTTTAGAAGAGGGAAGAAAAAGAAACAGCTATTTACAGATGAACAGTAGTTAGTCTAGCTGTTCAAATGAAAGATTAACATGCCAACTAATAATATGGGCATTGCTGATCTGTTCATGTATAAAATTAATTAAATCTTCTGATTGATTATTCTGGTGATAAAGTTCTATCACAATAGGCAAATGACTTGATAAGTCGAGTAAGTTACTTTGGTGTATACCCAATCAACTTGAAAATGCAGGATCGACCACTTGGAAATTATCATTAATTCGAGAATCTAATGATTTTCCAATGCTCGGTAAAATTTCATCAAAAAACTCATTAATTTTCTGTCGAA
>JAIVER010000207.1 GCA_023864145.1 Thiohalomonas sp.
CTCAAATCAGCTTGTTACAAATAATTTGTTAAAGAACATTTGAAAAAAACAGGTCACTCAAGGGTGAGCTGTCGCTCTAAACTTTAGCTATAGTAGATAAAGAAACTGGTATACGATATGGCTGTTGGGAAGCATTAAAAAGAATACAATCCCGTTTTACGGAATTAAAAGATTTGGATTGGAAAAAGTTATTACAAGTAGATGAATATATTTTTAGATACTCAAACGGAGAGCGAGCTGTACAAGAACAAATGGCTAAGTCATTTATACCCCTGACCTATGAAAATGCTTGATTTTCATAGGTCAGGGGTATATTAACTGTTCTTGATGCCTATAGGCCAGATAGAAGCTTCATAAGAATGGACAGGAAAGTTGGGCATGGTTGGAACAGACCCAAGTACAATATGGGTTACAAAAGGGTTGGCTAATTCCTTAAGTTAATGGCATTGGCGGGCGATTAGCACGTTGCAGCAACTCAAAGATCTAAACTTCACTATTTCGATTGATGATTTTGGTACAGGTTATTCATCACTATCTTATTTAAAGGGTCTTCCTGTCGATGAATTGAAAATCGATCAGTCCTTTGTGCGTGATGTACCAGGTGATGAAGGAGATGAAGGCATCGTTCGTTCGGTTATTTCTTTAGCAAAAAGTTTAAACTTACAGGTTATTGCTGAGGGTGTAGAAACTAAAGAACAACAGAATTTTTTACTAGAGGAGCACTGTGAAAATCTTCAAGGTTATCTCTTTCAAAGACCTGACAGGGTAGAACAAATTAGCAAACTTCTGGAAAAAAGAAAACAAGATTGCTCTGATCAAGATGAAAAAAAATGAGATATCATATAGAATGCCGATTTAACCCAATATAAAAAGTAAAAATATGAGTAAAAAAATCCTGCAACGTAAAACTAAAATTGTTGCCACCATTGGTCCTGCAAGTGACTCTCCTGAAATTTTAAGACAAATGATTGGAGCCGGAATGAATGTTGCGCGCCTGAATATGTCATTTGGTATAGATGAGATACAGCAGCAGCGTCTTGATCGTATCCGTCAGGTGGCAAGAGAGATGGGCTGTCCAATTGCGATTATGGCTGATACCAGGGGAATAGAAATCCGCACAGGTAAATTAGTCAATAATAAGGCCGAATTAAATGCAGGTGATGAATTTATTCTTTATTCCTATGCCAGAGAAGGTGATCATCAAGGCGTCTCAGTAAATTATGGTAATTTACATAATGAAGTAAGCAAAGGTATACCTATTTTGCTCAATGATGGAGCCATAGAATTAGAAGTTGAAGATATTGTGCAAAAGCATGGCGGCGAAGTGCATTGCAGGGTAATTCATGGTGGTTTACTCAGAGAAAATAAAAGCGTCAACTTACCGGATACTCAATTAGAAATGAGTGCAGTCAGCCCGGAAAATCAGGAAGAAATTTATCGTGAACTCAGTTTTGCGGCAGAAAATAATGTGGAATATATTGCCGCATCTTTCGTTCAGAATGCTGAAGATGTGATTAAAATGCGTGCAATTTTAGCTGATAAGGGTGTTGAGATCCCTATTATTGCTAAAATAGAAAATAGAGCGGGTATTGAAAATTTAACGGCTATTGTTGCTGTTGCCGATGGCACAATGGTGGCACGAGGTGATCTGGGGGTTGAATTACCTCTGGCTGATGTGCCTGGAATGCAAAAGCGTATTATTCAAGCGACGGTAACCAGCGGAAAACCCGTTATTACTGCGACCGAAATGCTGGCGTCTATGGAGTCCAATCCCAAACCAACCCGTGCTGAGGCCAGTGATGTGGTTAATGCCATATTAGACGGCAGTTCTGCCATTATGCTTTCTGGTGAAACAGCCATGGGTAAATACCCGATAGAATCAGTGAAAATGATGGCTTCTCTGGCAATGCGTGCAGAAGCTTCTTTAAAAGAATTTGGCTATTTACAAAAAATTAAGCCGCATAGCAGTAATATTGTAACTGAAGCTGTGAGTCAGGCTGCCATCACCATGGCTAATCATTTAAAAGCATCAGCAATCATTAGTTTAACAGAATCAGGTTTTACCTCTAGACAGATTTCAAAATACCGTCCTGAGTCATTAATTCTTGCCATTACGGGTACCGAGTCTGTGGTATTACGTTCATCAATGAACTGGGGCGTTTACTCTCTTCTTTATAAAGAGGGTGCGACCAATACTGAAAAACTCGACTATGCCTTAGAAGAAGGTAAGCTGCGCGGCTTTCTTAAATCACAAGATATCGTTGTAGTGACAGCCGGCCCGGGGCAGAAAGCCGGTGGTACCAATATGGTGAGGGTGATTACGGTTCCTTAATACCGGTATTTCAGCACTGATTATTTCAGGATGACCAGGAATAAAAGCGGCATTTTGGGAAATGACTACAGCCAATATAGTTTTGACCAATTTTTGTACCCCGTATAGCCTGACGGATTTCCAGTGGATGTCCACAATCAGGGCAGGAATCACCGGTATTGTGTTAGTTTTTGTTTTTGTTTTTGTTTTTGTTTTTGTTTTTGTTTTTGTTTTTGTTACCTGCTGGTTTTAAGTGCGGGTTGTTTTATCTGGCTGATAATTGCTTTGAGTAAACTAATTTGTTCTTGCAGAAAACCGCTGATATCCTGCCCTTTGTTATTGGTAATATCATCAAGTTGTTGTCCCACTGAGCGGTTAATAAGGGATCTTTTATCGTATCAGGAACTGCATCACATAATGCAAAACCTAGAGAGCTTGCCTTAATAAACTTTTTATCTTTCATGATAAATTTGCGCTGAAATAATATTAGCGCGTGTTGTCTGAGTTCCAAGTCCAGCAGTCTCTCTTAATATTTTTTTCATGACCTTATCGGTGACCTGAGAGCCGATGCTTTCCATGGCTTTGATCAGTGTGCCTTCGGTAAAATCTTTAGGCGGTTTGCTCAGCTTGTCTTGAAGATCAAGGTGATCACATAATAATTGTTCACCTTTTGCCACGGCAGGCAATTCCTGTTCATTTTCTTTAGCTGCTGACTTCTTGTTACTGGAAAGTCCTGTCCCAACAGCGCATTTCCAACCCTGCACACGAGTGATTCGACCGGTGGCCTTAAATTGGTCAGACTGAATGGTAATTAAAATAATGCTTTGATCATATTCATAATCAGCAAAAAACTGAGCAATATAACGCCGCCGTATGAGATCATAAACATTGCCCTCTTTATTATTCAGTTTATTAATGCCATCCGATGCGGCTGCCTGAGTGGGAATAATTGCATGGTGAGCGGTGATTTTTTTATCATTCCATACTCTGGAACGTTGCTGTTGATTGGCCTGGCTCAGTAAATTACAAATTATCGGATCATTTTCACACAAAGCCTGAAAAATCTGACTGACATCATTAAACCTAGTTTAATCAGTTGAAAATAGGCTAAAATCACAAGTATTTGAAAAACAAAGATGAAATGATGGTTTTGCCACCCAAATCTGATCACCCAACGGGTGATCAGGCTTTAGCGACTAGAAATCCACTTTCTGAGGCGGTAGAAGTTGACACTTATGCTGGAAAATTACATATTGAATGGGATTCCAATGCCAAAGTCAC
>JAIVER010000208.1 GCA_023864145.1 Thiohalomonas sp.
GATGGCTTTGATTCTATCTCGTTCTTTTCCATTTCCAGAATGCTTATGTTGCATTTCTAGAGCTGATTTTTCATGGGCTGTGAGAGTAATCTGCGTCATTGGATAATTTTGATCTTCTTCTCTATGAAAATCAAGCATTTTCATAGGTCATGGGTATATATTTAAGTTAAGCTAAAACTAAAAAAAAATCTCTAATTTAAGGAAAAAAATAGCAGTGCTTTAATTTTCCAAATATTTAAAACACACACTAGTGTATATGGGTTTTTTTCATCTTATTACAAGTGAAACTTTGTTTATAGCAGTTAGAAAAGATTCCATTAAGAAGCAGAGAAACTCTCATAATTAGCGTCACCTTATGGAATATTTTCCATATTTATTATAGACTTAATTAATTTTATTAAAGTAATTGCTAGGAATGAACCATGAGCAGGTCAAAATCATCAAAAAATAAAGATGATAAAAACAAGAAAAATGAATCCGAAACACTCAAATCACTGAAATCCGGTCAGAAACGCCCTGCCGAGCCCACTAGTAAGTCATTAATTTCATTAAAAAAAATAAAAAAACAACTTAGCAACCTTGTATTGCAAAGAAAAAATGACCAACAACACCTTAAAGAACTAAAAAAAAATACAAACGTTCTAAGTATACAAATTAAAAACACAGAATCTCAACTATCTAAATACGTCCTTAATAAAGATTTACAACAAATAAAGAAAAATTTAGAAAAAAAACAGAGTCAATTTAATAAGAGCACCGATAATCTCTCAAAGGAAATAGTCCAGTTAAACGATTTAGTAAAGCGTGTTGAAGGTAAAATCAATAGCTTAGAAAAACAAGCTTCACTTAACAATAAAGTCTCTCAAAAAAGCAATAAGTTATTATTAAAAAAAATCAGCCGATTTGAAGAAGAATTAAATCAGTTCACCGATACCCTTATTAACCCTGAATACCATATTAGAGATTTTTCAAGGCAATTAAAAAAACTCGGTAAGCTGATTAAACAATCCAAAGCAAATTATCAGGATCATGATACTCAAATAAAACTATTACAAACCAATACCACCAATATCAGACAATTATTAGAGCAGGACTGTGATAGTTCTCAAGTGGTGGCTAATAGCTTTCAGCAGGATATAGAGAGCCATCATCAGGAAATAAAAAACAACAGGCATAATATAGATGATCTTTCTGAATTAAATGACAAGATTAATCAATTCAATGAACAATTAAAACAATTTGAAGAAGATGTTAAAAATCACATTCAATTACTGCGTGAATCTGATAATAATGAAAACTTACAACATTTTCAGCAACTAGATGATCATTTAAATACGCTTTCACAACAATTTTCTGATGCATCAGAGCAATTCATCAGTCTGCAAAATTTACTTAATCATCTACAGGAACAACAAAATTCCACCCTCGGGCAACAAGATGAGATAGCAAAACAATTTTTGACTCAGCAACAGCATTTAGAAAGTCATGATATTCAGCTTAATCCTATCCTGGCTAAAACCAATAGCAATGAACAACTGTTAGAGCAACATTCTGATAGACTTAAACAATTAGGCTCCAGTCAAAATAGATTGGCACAACACGAAAATAAATTAAAAACCAAGGTGGTCGAACTCGTACAACAAGTTAATAAAGAACATGCCTCCGGGCAGGAAAGCCTGAGTGAAATTGACAGCAAGCAACAATCTCAACTCGCCTCCTTAGAACAACTTAATCATACAGTAACAGGTCGAAATAAATTATTTACCCTTGGGCTTATAACTATTTTAGCCATCGCCATGCTGCTTTTTTATTACCAGAACAATTTCAATCAATCCATACTGGATAATAATGTCGATAAACAGGAACTTATCACACAGCTTAAAACAACACTCAGTAAAGAAAGCAATATCAGGATTGATAACTTAGAAAAACACACGACTCAGATGATTAATCAACAGCTGGATGGCATAAAAAATTCTATAAAAGACGTTAAAAAGCAAGCAGAGCAGGAGGCATTACAAAGTGATTGGCAAGAGCAGCATCAGCTATTGCAAACGAATATCGCACAAATACAAACAGAACAACAAAGCTTAAAACAAACAATTATTGAACTTTCTGACACGATTAGTGCTATGGCATCACAAATTGAACAATTAAAAAAAATATCATGCACAACCTCTTTCATCACGGGGATTGAAACAATCAATGATTCTTTTTATACCATCCAATTACTTGGCGCACTAAAGAAAGACTCCGTTCTTCATTTTGTAAAACAGCATAATTTATCTGAGAAGAGTAAAATAGTTAAAACTGAATATCAAAATAAACCCTGGTATATTTTAGTTCAGGGAAATTATAAAAGTTTTTCAAAAGCTAAAGAAAGCTTACGACAATTACCAGAGTCACTGCAAAAAAATAACCCCTGGATTAAAAAACTTCCTTAAAGGCTGATTTCAGTATATTATCAAACGATAATATTTTTCATCGAAAAGCCTATCAATATGGAAATCAACTTGCCTCTACCACTCTAAAAAAAATTAACCATTGTTTTTAGAGTTAAACCTGGCTGCCTCGGGCCAAAAGGAATGGATCACATCGATAAACCTAGTTTAATCAGTTGAAAATAGGCTAAAATCACAAGTATTTGAAAAACAAGGATGAATGATGGTTTTGCCACCCAAATTTGATCACCCAAGGGGTGATCAGGCTTTAGCGACTAGAAATCCACTTTCTGAGGCGGTAGAAGTTGACACTTATGCTGGAAAATTACATATTAAATGGGATTCCAATGTCAAAGTCACCCCCATGGGGCAATTACCCTTTTTCATCCAGTTTTTAAAATTAGGTGGTCGATTTGATCCCTGGGTAAGCGATTGTCCTTTACATTATCGAAGCAATAATGCGCCTAAAAAAGTGAATGTACTGGGCTTATTATTTCTTTCCATTTTGTCGGGACATAATCGCTATGCACACATCACTAATCTAATGAGTGATCAAGTTAATTCACGATTATTAGGCATGAGCAAAGTGGTCAGTGATGATTCTGCTCGTCGGGGTTTGAATAAAATTGAAGAGAAGGCAGGCATCGAATGGCTACAAACACATTTACAATCTTGCTATGCTCCCTTATTAACCACGTCCTGGATTTTAGATGTCGATGTCACCGTCAAACCATTATATGGACATCAGGACGGGGCAAAAAAAGGTTACAATCCACAAAAGCCCGGCAGGCCATCTCACACTTAGTGTTAGATGTTGAAGTTCAATCAGGAGATCAATCCAATTCATCTCATTCAATGCCAGGTTTAACTTCCCTGTTGCATCGATTACCTTTGAATGGAAAACCAGCCTTTGTACGAGGTGACATTGCCTGGGGCACTGATAATGTCATGACTCAATTAGAAACAATCTTTCAAAACTATTTATTCAAGTTAAAAAAATCAAATAACGTTAAAAAACTAATATAGAAGCATCATGAGTTAGGAGAGTGGACTTATACCCAATCAACTTGAAAATGCAGGATCGAACACTTGGAAATTATCATTAATTCGAGGATCTAATGATTTTCCAATGCTCGGTAAAATT
>JAIVER010000209.1 GCA_023864145.1 Thiohalomonas sp.
TTACCGAGCATTGGAAAATCATTAGATTCTCGAATTAATGATAATTTCCAAGTGTTCGATCCTGCATTTTCAAGTTGATTGGGTATATAAGATTGTACCTTACTTTTTCTCGACGCATAGGCCAGAACAGGTTTCCTATGAATACCCATACGTTCAATCTCTGCTGAAAAACTGATGATACTCTTCATAAACTCAGGATGAGGTTTTTCCATGTCATTAATGGTGTTATGGTGCAATTTATTTTTACTTTGAGCCATGGAAAAAAATGGACGTATATTTTTCTTTTTATAACCATTTTTATCAAAAAAGGTTAATAGCTGCTCGTAAGTTCGCTCAGACAGGGTGGTTGGTATGACTGGGACTAAAATCATATCAGCAGCGTATAAAAATATTTTCCGATAATAAATTAATATTAGGAGGACAATCAAGAATAATTAGATCATATTTATTTTAAGTGAAGATAATAATTCTTTTAAGCGTTGTTTAGACTGGCTCATATTATTGAGCATAATATCAAAATTACGAAATGACAGGTTGGCTGGTAAAATATCGAGTCTTTTATAATTAGACCCCTTAACCTGTGATAGTAAGCGATTCTTTTTAGTAAAAAAATAGCTGCTTTTTTCTTTTTTGCTGGCACCAATGCGAAAATAAAAAGATGAAGCACCTTCTGGATCAAGATCAATTAATAAAGTCTCATTAGCTGCTTTTGGCGCAGCATAGGCAAGGTTGACTGAAGCAGCTGTTTTTCCTACTCCGCCTTTAATACTATAGGAAGCAACGATTTTCATTATTCTGCATTTCCTTTTTGTTGTAACTGAGAGGGCAGTGTATCAGAACTAACGATAAATGTTTCTTTAAAAAGCTGACGGTTTTCATCATTAGAGAATATGGCCAGTTCGTTAATACATTTATCTCGTTCTTGTATTTTCATGGTGTATAAAGTTGAAATCAATCCACCCAGAGAGGCAATTAACATGATGTCTTTTTTAGGTTTATGTTCCAGTTGATAGAGATAATTCTTGAGAAACTCACCTTGCACTGTTAAATCATTGAAAATACCTAATGTATCTTGTAATGACTTAAGATGCTTACCCACGATCTTAATTTTCTTTTTGTTAAACTGACTACCGAAGAAATAGAGTAAATAACGTAGATTTTTACAATCAATTCGAATTTTATGTATATCTTCATCGGGTGTCGTATGGGTTATTTTAATGGCAGCCGTGTAGATTTTTTTATAGGTTTTTTGAATTTTGTTAATGGCTAATTCAATGCTTGGTTTTTCACTCCATAGTGTTTCCATTGCAGAGTAGCCATTTTCAAATAAAGATTGTAATTCATTGATTTCATCACGATAGGCTTTGCTGCCTATCCATCGACTAATGCGTTTAGCCTCAGTTTGACGATTTTGTTGAAAATCATTAAACATAGGCGCTAAATCATTACGTATGGATTCTGGCAGTAAATTCATATAACGTTCTTGATCAAGAATAAATACATCAAGATCTCTGAGCTTATTGGTTTCTCGAGCTAAATCACCAAAACGTTGTTTGAGTATGGGGACTTCATGCTGGGGAAAAACATCTTTTAAGTGTGCAATCGCTGCACGAAGCATCCGAATTGCCACTCTAAAATGGTGTAGAAATTCGGTATCAATATCTTTGATGATCCCAGGTTCAGTAAGTCGTTGTTTTTCAATCATGATATTGATAATTGAGCTGACTGCACTACGTGCCGGCATGCTAGGAGGGATCTCAATTTGTGGTTTGACAGTATAAGGCTGTGCTGAAACACCAATAGCACCTAATAGAGAATCTAGTGGGGGCAAACTGGCTTTAAAACCACCTAAGTCTCTAATAAGTTCAATGGCCTGACCATTTTCTTTTGTATAACCTGTAACGGGAGTAATTATTATCTGACGCATTATGGGGGTGCGGGGTTGTTCGGGTTTGTAAATTGACATTAGCTGACAAAAAACCAGAATTTTATCGGCTTCATTTTGAAGATTTAACTGCTCAATTTTTAAAACGCCCTTATATATCGGGCTTAATGAACGTAAATCAAGAATAGGTTTTAATATTTCTTTGGCTGTGCAATCTGGAAAATCCCACCAGAAACGAGAGTTTGCATTAATATCGTCAATCTTTTGTGCTAATTCGATATCAAATAAATTATGTTTGTTCCATAGACTGATGGATTGATTTTCATGACGTATTGCTAGCAGATTATTTTTGTAAAGTCCCCATTCAAAACTTTCTAAAATAGAAAATTTTTCGCTGCTGCTGGCAATCTGCTTTACGACAAAAGCACTTTTTAGAGTTTCTAAAAAGTGCTTTTTGGCCATATTATAAGGCAGGAGATAGCGCGTATCACTGATTTTTGATGATTTCATTATTATGATAGCTCCGGATGTATTTTCGAGTGACACAAAAAAATTAAATTGAACTATAGCTAATATACAAGAATAAATAAAGAAAATCAGTGAATTAGAGTTTTAATTGAATGTTAAATATGCAGCATTCAGCGTTTCTTTTCTGGAAGCCCTTTTAGTGTAAATAATTGTTTAGAAAAAATCACAGAAATGTTTAATGAGTCTAACCAGTTGATTTATAATCATAAAATTCTTGTGTGTTATTAATATACTTTTTAATTGTAATGATAATATAACTAAAGTTTAGAGTTTCACATTCCTCAAAAGAGGAAAAAAATATAAAAATATAACATAAAATAGTTGACAAAAAAAAGGCGGTATCGTTGCCGCTCCTAATAAAAATTGCTTTTGAAAAGAAAAAAGCAATTTTTATTAGGAGCGGCCTCTAGAAAATTATTCGAAATTTCTGAAGACCGCAATGAACACGAAAGAATACGGCAATATTCCCTGTGAACTGTTTTATTACATAACATTTTTAGCTCGAGCACTACCCCCTCGGAGCATAAAAACGTTTATTGAGTTACTGATTGGGTATAAATCAGTATTTAAAGCTATTGGTCGCTTCTTTTCTGGAAAAAAATTGAATGAATCTGAACCATTTGAAACGCTTAATGAGAAGACTGATATGGATGAATCGGCGTTAAAAATGGACTATAAGAAAAAAGATTAAAAAAAAGATAATAAATATCATTATAATGAAGAAAAACATATGATTTTTCGGGACAGCTCAACCCCGCTTTACAGTTTTCTGAGCTCAGCAATAAAAAAGGAAGTCATCAAACCCGTGTTCTGAGCTAATATTGTAGCAGACAATTTATCCAGGAGGAATACCCGTGACAGGCTTGCACAACACTGATTTAACGACTTCCCAGGAAATAGAGTTTAGCGAAAAGGTATTGGCAAACCAAGGGTTACATGCTTCAGTGACTCAAATGAGTCAAGAGTATGGTTTATCTCGCCCCACACTTTATCGTGTTCAGGAAAATACCGCAGAAATTTTATTCCAGCATTTCAGTCAAACACAGGAGCAACTAAAAGCCCGTATCATCACGCTTGATCAAGTACAACTGGAACGTACCATTATTGCGTTGTCGATTATGGCACCTAATAGCATCCGTGCCATAGAAGATCTGATT
>JAIVER010000210.1 GCA_023864145.1 Thiohalomonas sp.
TTACCGAGCATTGGAAAATCATTAGATTCTCGAATTAATGATAATTTCCAAGTGTTCGATCCTGCATTTTCAAGTTGATTGGGTATAGACTCGATGACCTAATGTTATTTTATCACCATAGTCACAATAGAAGCCTTGTTTGATAAACACCTCTTCACCAACGCCGGCAAATAATGATTTCAAACGTGCCAGGTTACCTTTTGAAGGGCTGTGGCTAAACTGGCGACAGGTATCATGCACCTGATGCCTGCGCTGAATGAGTTCTGGTGTCAGGCTATTGAAACTCTGATTTTTAGCGATTGGGCTTTTGGCGACCCGGCTTTTGGCAGCCATAGTGCCGGCTTCCAAGTCTGCACTATGGCTGTATTGCCTTGAATACGATCTTGCCAGGTGGCTTACTGATAGGCTTTTTCGAAAAATTCTGGCTGTTTAGCAAAAAAATACATAATTTTTTTGTATCAGGGCGTAACCCGCCGCGCCCTAAATCAAGTCGGTCGGCATCCCAGCAGCTTATCACTGTGATATCACCCTCAACAAAGGCCTTACTATGATCAGCACAGGCTAATATTAATAAGTCTTTTTCCTGAGCATTAATGAATAATAAATCATTGGGTAAAAATTTAATAAATTCTACCGCTCGTTTGCCATGATCAGGATCATTAAAATCGGCCTCTCGTTTACTGTCATATAAGAAGGCAAATAATTCGACTACTCGTAGATTGGCTCCATTTTACTTAGCCATAAGTAAGCCATTGATGCGCACTCTTGCCCAATGAGAAACGCATGTACACCCTGCCAGTTAAGTTGAAATGTTTCATCGATTAATTGAATTAATTCTCTGCCGATCATAAGTTTTTTTCAGTGAGCTTTGGTATATTGACAATTTTATGATTAATCCCCACTATAACAGGATATCTCTTATAATTTCAGTGAAATAACTTAACTATTTCTACGATCCTCTACAATCTTCGACAATTGATTTTAGGTACTTTTTTATGTCAAAACATTATGATTTAATTTCTATAGGCGCCGGCAGCGGCGGCATTTCTGCAGCAGAGAGAGCAGCTGAATACGGCAGAAAATGCCTTGTTATCGAAAGTGGCACGGTGGGTGGTACTTGTGTGAATGTCGGTTGTGTCCCCAAAAAAGTGATGTGGAATGCCGCTAATTTGGCTCATGGACTGGCTGATGCCCGTGATTATGGTTTTGATGTGACTAATAATGGACTTAATTGGGCTAAATTAGTTGAACAGCGAGAGGCCTATATTTCCGGTATTATCGGTTGGTATGCTAATTATCTTAGTGATTCAAAAATTGACTATGTAGAAGGTAAGGCTCGATTTGTTGATGCTAAAACACTTGAAGTCAATGGCGAGCAATTTACTGCTGATCATATTGTTGTTGCTCCTGGTGGTTATCCTGTAATACCTGATTTACTCGGTGCTGAACTGGGTCTGACGTCAGATGGCTTTTTTGCTATGACTGAACAGCCGGAACATATTGCTATTGTTGGTTCTGGTTATATTGCTGTGGAGCTGGCGGGGTTAATGAGTAGTCTGGGTAGTCAGGTCACCCTATTGATCCGTAAAGGTCATGTTTTGGGCAATTTTGATCCCATTTTATCGGATACTCTGGCTGCTGTACTGCAAGAAGATTCCAATATTGTTTTACTCAGTACCACAGAAGTTGAATCAGTTGAAAAGAATGAACAGGGAAAACTGACGATTCATTGTACAAAAAATCAGCAGGTTAATAATGTTGATGCTCTGGTCTGGGGCATTGGCAGAACCCCCAATACTGCGGATCTGAATCTTGAAGCAGCTGGTGTTAAGATGGATGCGCAGGGTTATATTCCTAGTGATGAGTTTGAACAGACCAATGTTAAAGGTATCTATTCAGTCGGTGATGTCAATCGTAAAGCGGCTTTAACACCGGTTGCCATTGCTGCTGCGCGTCGTTTATCTGATCGCTTATTCAATAATATGCCTGATCGTAAGTTAGACTATAGTAATATTGCAACCGTAGTTTTCAGTCATCCGCCTATTGCAACTATTGGTCTGACAGAGCAGCAGGCAGATGACTCGTATGGTAACTCGGTAAAAATTTACAGTACCAATTTTACGCCAATGTCACATGCTTTTACTGAGCATAAAGCACCTATTGCTATGAAATTAGTCTGTGCTGGAGCTCAGGAAAAAATTGTCGGCTGTCATATTATCGGCCCCGCTGTTGATGAAATGATGCAGGGTTTTGCGGTGGCGATTAAAATGGGTGCGACCAAGGCTGATTTTGATAATACCATTGCCATTCATCCTTGTAGTGCTGAAGAATTGGTCACAATGCGTTAAACCTAAAAAGTTAAGGAATAGGAAAAAATGAGTATTCGCCCTTTTAAACAATTTATCCCCAATATCGGCAAAGATGTTTACATTGATGAATCAGCTCAGGTGGTTGGTCAGGTAGAAATTGGAGTAGACAGTTCGATCTGGCCTAATACCACCATTCGTGGTGATGTGAACTGGATAAAAATCGCTGCGAATACCAGTATACAGGATGGCAGTACCTTACATGTGACTCACGATCATACCAATAAACACCCCTGTGGACATCCTTTAAGTATTGGCAGTCAGGTCACTGTGGGTCATAATGTTGTGCTGCACGGCTGTACAATTGAAGACAATTGTTTAATTGGGATGGGTGCTATTATTCTGGATGAAGCACACCTTGAAAAAAATGTATTTCTTGCCGCAGGAGCCTTAGTTTCACCGGGTAAACGGCTGGAAAGCGGTTATCTCTATGTCGGCAGTCCGGCAAAAAAAAACCGTGCTCTGACAGAGGATGAAATTGAGGGTCTGCAATATTCTGCGGATCATTATGTTAAATTGAAAAATGATTACCTGTCTATGGGATAAGAATTCAATGCCTTATATAAAATATTTTCCTTGCATAATTTGACAAATAATACTTGAGTCCTATACTCAAGTATATAGACTGTAAATAGCAGGCATATTGCTTGGTATTATGTCATTGCTATTTCATTTCCTGGTTCTTAGTTCATAGTTTAATCAATTGATAAGGAGAAATACGATGTCCAGAAAAAGTATTGAAATTATTGTCCATATTGATGAAACACTGAGTAAGCCCAATGTTAGCGAACTGGAAATGCTGCTCAGTAAGGAATATATTTTTGATAAAGTGCATATTAACCCGACAAGACAACATCTTATGCTGGTTGATTATTCACCTGAAAGTGTCAATATGATGCAAGTTTTAGATTATGTTAAAAATAAGGGTGTGCATGCCCAATTGGTCGATGCTATTTAGCGTTTGGCTGTTTCTTAGCTCCGACAGCGTGAGCCGGAGCTAAGAAACAGCTTAATTAATATTTTAGAAGTGTAAATATAGATACTGATCACTGAAAATTTATTATTTTAGTTCCATAATAAAGATATGGGACAGATCAAATATACCCATGACCTATGAAAATGCTTGATTTTCATAGAGAAAAAGATCAAAATTATCCAATGACGCAAATTACTCTCACAGCCCATGA
>JAIVER010000211.1 GCA_023864145.1 Thiohalomonas sp.
ACCGAGCATTGGAAAATCATTAGATTCTCGAATTAATGATAATTTCCAAGTGTTCGATCCTGCATTTTCAAGTTGATTGGGTATATCATAAGGGAGGGAGCATGTTAAAAATACGCATAGCCGGTTCAGAAAGTGAATTACGTCAGATAGCTCATAAAGCGGGAAGCACTCGTATTAAACGCTTTAAAAGAGATAATGGCAAAACGATATTTGCTATTGATGTACAGATCACTGTTAAAGATTTTCTGGAGAATCTTGATCTGACGAGTGATAATGCTCAGGATGAAGCTGTGGGTATTGGTTTTCAGAATACCTGTGATCCTCAGGAGATTCAGATTGAGTTAGAAAATTTATTGGATGAAATATCTGATAAATGATGTATAAATTAATTTCTCCTGCTATCATCTAAAAATTCAGACAGAGAAGTTGTACTTTCCCTTAAAAAATAATATAATAACGCACCTTTTGACAGCCAGCTGGCTTGTTAATTCCTTGCTTTTTGGCAGTCTATTGTTAACTATAAAGGTTTCACTGACTAGTACAGAAAGCTGATTAACCACTCTTAAAGGCTAATTACCCGTAAGGATTGTTTAAATGAGACACTATGAAATTGTATTTCTTGTCCACCCGGATCAGAGTGAACAAGTACCCGCTATGATAGAACGCTACCGTGCTACTGTTGAGACCAACAATGGTACAGTCCATCGTCTGGAAGATTGGGGTCGCCGTCAACTGGCTTATCCAATTAACAAAATCCACAAAGCACATTATGTATTAATGAATGTTGAGTGTGAGCCTGCAAGTATTTATGAATTAACGCATGCTTTCCGCTTTAACGATGCAGTTCTTCGTAATCTGATCATCTCTATGAAAGGTCCATATACAGAGACTTCTCCTCTTGCTAAAGAAAAAGAAGAATCAAGTTCTGAAAGAAGTGCAACTGAGAAATCAAGTCACTCTGCAAAGAACAAAGAGAGCGCACCTGTTGTTGAAGCAAAGGCTGAAGCAGCTGCTGCCGAAGAAGCACCTGCTGCTGAGTAATATTACTCTTTACTCATGTAAAGAATGATATTGTGAAGAATCCTTTAATGAATTTAAATAGAGATTAATAAATAAAGGTAAAAAAATGTCACGCTATTTCCGTCGTAGAAAATACTGTCGTTTTACTGCTGAAGGTATTACTGAGATCGATTATAAAGATCTGGCAACCCTAAAGAATTATGTCATGGAAAACGGTAAAATTGTACCAAGCCGTATCACCGGTACAAGCGCCAAATACCAGCGCCACCTGTCAACAGCAATTAAACGTGCTCGTTACCTGGCTTTACTTCCATACACTGATAGTCACGACTAAAACGAAGTAATCGTTTGAAATAACTATTTTAACCTCTTTGTAAACAATAGTTAAAATAGTGTGACTTGAATATAGTTAAGGATAAGGTAGAGTAAGAAATAACAACAACTCTACCTAATTCTAATTTAATTTAGAGAGAGTTCACATGGACATTATTCTATTAGAAAAAATTAATAAGCTGGGTCAGTTAGGCGATCAGGTTTCTATAAAAGCAGGCTTTGGTCGTAACTTCCTAATCCCACAAGGTAAGGCATTACCAGCAACTGAAGCAAACATTAAAATGTTTGAAGGTCGTCGTGAAGACCTTGAAGCTGCCGCTGCTGAATCATTAGGTGCTGCTGCTGCGCGCGCTGAAGGACTTAACGATAAAGAAGTTGTTATTGTTCGTAAAGCTGCTGCTGAAGGGCGTATGTTCGGTTCTGTTACCAATGGTGATATTGCTGAAGCATTAACTGCTGCAGGCGCTAACGTTGAAAAACGTGAAGTTCGTATGCCAGAAGGTGTAATTCGTAAGTTGGGTGAATATGATATAGCCATTCATCTGCACACTGATGTCAATGCAACTGTTAAGATCATTCTTGAAGCTGAGTAAATTCAGCTGTTTGAAAAAGATTAAGTTAATGTTATAGTTAATTTAAGCTACTCTAATAAAAAGGCTGTACCTGAATACAGGTACAGCCTTTTTATTAGAGTAGCTTAAATTGCCCGCCGCCTAGTTGTGATTTATTATCAATGACTGTAAAACCTCTTTTGTCCCCATTATGATGAATATTAGGTATTTTCTCTGCAAAATAGAGATCTAGCCCGGTAGTGCCTGACTGTATATCAATGGCAGTTTCCAGCGAATCTGGATGGACAAACATTTTTTCAGGAAAGCCCTTACCATCATCCTCGATACAAATTTGTAAATAATCATTAATTATTTTTGCACTGAGTTTAATTTTAGGCTTAGCATAGCGAGTTGAATTATTGATGATGGCGGCAATTAAATCTTTATTAAAAAACCATTCAATGGTTTCATCGCATTCCATCTTGATGGAAAAATCGTTCTTTTCATTGATCAGTGAGTTATTGATTATAATTTCTTCAAGAAAATCATAAAGATTATATTGATCGGCCTGAATTGAAAACAAGTGTGTTTCCATTTTATACAACGATAATAACTGTACCAGAGAATTATTAATGCATTGCAATTCATACTGTATGCGATAAACATTGTCTTTTAGTTCAGGCTTAAATGTTTCCAGGCTGCTCAGAGATATGAGAAATGAATTTTTAATGTCATGTATAAACGACATTAAAACAGCATTAAATTGTTCAGATGATGCTATTTTGTCTGAGGCATCCTTGTCTGGCATCTCTTTGTCTGACATTAGCTTAATCCTGAATAAATAGCTTCCAGTTTTTGATATTTTTCATTATTTTTGTCCAGATTTTGGCTGATGTCCAGATAATATCGTGCTTTATCAAGTAACTCCTGATGATGTCCAGTATTTTTAATATAGATCAAAATAGCCTGTGCAGCATTCATATTGATCGAAAGTCTACTAGGAAGATTTTGTGCAGCATCTTCAAATACCTTAATGGATTCCAAAATGTGCTTTGCATTATAAAGTCGCATACTTTTGGCATTTTGTAAAAGATAGTGATACTTTCTGGTCATTTCTTCTGTATTAGCATGTTCATCTTCTGATGGATTATTGATGTCTTCTTTTAATGCCTCCGCTAGCTCGCTTTCACCAAGATCTTCAGTGATTGCTAATAAATCATTTTGAAGCTCAACAGGGATCTCCGATAAATTTCCGCTAATATTACTAATAGCCTGTTGGAATACTTCACGTGCTTTGTCTTCATTACCGAGCTTATGTTGTGCCATACTTTCAACAAACTGCGTATGTAATAAAGCTTTTTTGTCTTTTTTATAGTTTTTACGGGCAGCGGTAATTGTCTGAATTGCTTGTTTTCCCTTGCCGTTATCAGCATAAAGTTTGACCAGATTCATATTATCGCCAATGTTAGCAAAACAGGAATGTTGTCCATGGTTTACTGCTCTTTTTAACGATTTTTCTGCAGTTGAAAAATCATTATTTTGTATGGCAACTTGAGCTATACCCAATCAACTTGAAAATGCAGGATCGAACACTTGGAAATTATCATTAATTCGAGAATCTAATGATTTTCCAATGCTCGGTAAA
>JAIVER010000212.1:0-157 GCA_023864145.1 Thiohalomonas sp.
ACGGATAAACCAATCAAAACCACAGGAAGCAGGACACGACTGAACATTGTTGGGGCCATCCAATTGTGTCAGTTAGCGAACGCGGTCAGTTCACAATATGATACGGTCAATGCAGTCTCCATGATGGATTTTATTGAATCACTTCGTTGGAAAAGCA
>JAIVER010000212.1:167-3539 GCA_023864145.1 Thiohalomonas sp.
AGAAAATTAATGAGTTTTTTGATGAAATTTTACCGAGCATTGGAAAATCATTAGATTCTCGAATTAATGATAATTTCCAAGTGTTCGATCTTACATTTTCAAGTTGATTGGGTATAGACGAGCCGCCACTTTTAGTGCTTAGCTTTTCTGAGCCTTTGTAGTCTTTAATGTAACGTAATATGCTGGTTTCATGAATTCTTAAAGCCTGAGCGATCATAGGAACCTTCCAGCCTTCAGAGCAAAGTAGGATGCCTTTGATTCTATCTCGTTCTTTTCCATTTCCAAAATGCTTATGTTGCATTTCTAGAGCTGATTTTTCATGGCCTGTGAGAGTAATTTGCGTCATTGGATAATTTTGATCTTCTTCTCTATGAAAATCAAGCATTTTCATAGGTCATGGGTATATTTTCTCTGAATGACTTATTTTCTCGTTACTCTGAAGCACTTTCAAATAATAAAGAAGACCAGATTCTCCTTCAGTCAAAAAAAGTTGATATTATTTATCTTAAATATGACTGGAGTTTAAATGATTTCAGTCAATAGCTGGACACCCTGTTATTAAGCACTGGAACTGAATATAATAGGCTATATTTTTTCACTTTCCTGAGCTTATGAACAAAAATAAAACACAAAATACGCCCATGATCCAGCAATATCTTAGGATCAAGGCAGAATTTCCCCATATGCTGCTGTTTTACCGTATGGGGGATTTTTACGAATTATTTTTTGATGATGCCAAACGTGCGTCACAATTATTAGATTTGTCGTTAACAGCCAGAGGGCGTTCTAATGGCGAGCCAATAGCAATGGCAGGTCTACCTTATCATGCTGTTGATAATTATTTAATTAAACTGGTCAAACAGAATCAGTCCGTTGCTATTTGTGAACAAATTGGTGATCCTGCAACCGCCAAGGGCCCTGTAGAAAGAAAAGTAGTACGCATAATAACTCCAGGCACCATCACTGAAGATAATTTATTAGACGATAGAAAAGACAATCTGCTGGCATCAGTCTTTATCAGTGCCAGTGACATTATTGAAGCCAATAATACAGCGCAAAACGATAGAGCATTCGGGCTTGCTATTCTTGATTTAACCAGCGGTCAGTTTACTGTTTCAGAGCTTAACAGCCTGGAGTCTTTGCACTCTGAATTAGAACGTCACCGACCTTCTGAATTATTATTAGAAGAAGGATCTGCCGTAAAAGAAGCATTACAAATTCAACTGGGTAAACAAACAGCGTTTGCCGATCAGCCATCCTGGTGGTTTGATGAACAGACAGCAAGACAAACTTTAAATCAACAATTTGCCACCCAGGATTTAAAAGGTTTTGGCTGTGATGATTATCATAGTGCACTTAGAGCTGCAGGCTGTTTATTACAATATGTTCACAACACCCAGCGCACCGCCCTGCCCCATATTCACAGTCTGAAGCCTGAGCAACACAATACTTCCATTATTTTAGACACCATTAGCCGACGTAATCTGGAAATTGATTATTCCCTTAGTGGTAATAACGATCACACGCTCATGGCAGTCATGGATCAAACAGCAACAGCCATGGGCACTCGTTTACTCAGGCGCTGGCTGAATCGTCCTCTACGTGATCATAAGATACTCAAACAACGCTATCAGAGTATTGAACAACTACAGGAGGATAGTCATTTTGAAGATATTCACCCTGTATTAAAGCAAATTGGAGATATTGAACGAGTCCTGACTCGAATTGCTCTAAGAACAGCACGACCAAGAGATTTTGAACGTTTAAAACTATCGCTAAGTGCTTATCCCCTGTTACAAAGTGAACTGCTCACTATGAGAGATCCACTGCTTCAGCAACTAGCACAAAAAGTTTCAGTTTTTCCTGATCAGTCTGATCTGCTTAAACGAGCTATTATTGAGAATCCACCGGTATTAATCCGTGATGGTGGTATCATTGCCGGTGGTTATAACCTCGAATTAGATGAACTGCGTAATATTCAAAAAAATGCCAATCAGTTTTTAATCGATTTAGAAAATCGAGAAAAAAAACGCAGTGGTATTTCTACCCTTAAGGTCAATTATAATCGGGTACACGGTTATTTTATTGAAGTCAGCAGAGCGCAATCTGATCAGGTGCCGGATAATTATCAACGACGACAAACACTTAAAAGCAATGAGCGCTATATCACACCTGAATTAAAGGAATTTGAAGACAAAGTACTCAGTGCTAATGAAAAAGCCCTGGCAAAAGAAAAAGCACTTTATGAAGAATTATTTGATTTATTTGCTCCTCATCTAAGAGCTTTACAAATCAGCGCACAAGGCATTTGTGAATTAGATGTGTTAACTAATTTTGCCGAGCGTGCTATAACTCTGCAATGGTGTAAGCCGCAATTAAGCACTGAGCCTAAGCTGACAATTAAGCAAGGGCGTCATCCCGTAGTGGAGCATATTCAGGAGGATCCTTTTGTAGCAAATGACATCCTGTTAGATGATACACGCCGTATGCTATTAATCACCGGCCCCAATATGGGGGGTAAGTCAACCTATATGCGTCAGGCTGCATTGCTTACGTTGATGGCGCATATCGGTAGTTATGTTCCCGCTCAATCAGCCGGTTTCGGACCTGTTGATCGGATCTTTACTCGTATTGGCGCATCAGATGATCTTGCAGGCGGACGTTCAACCTTTATGGTAGAAATGACTGAAACAGCCAATATATTACACAATGCCACCAAACAAAGTCTAATTTTAATGGATGAGATAGGTCGTGGAACCAGTACCTATGATGGTCTGTCGCTCGCCTATGCCTCAGCCCGCTATCTAGCCAGCAAGAACCTTGCATTTACTCTTTTTGCCACTCATTATTTTGAGTTAACACACTTACCTGAAGAGTTTGGTCAAATTGTTAATGTTCATCTGGATGCCATAGAACATGGCGATAAAATTGTCTTTCTGCATCAGATACAAGAAGGCTGTGCCTCACAAAGTTATGGCATCCAGGTAGCAGCATTGGCTGGTGTTCCCAAAGAAGTCATTGACTTAGCAAAAACAAAACTCTCCTCTTTTGAAGAGACTGATTTAAATAGCAGGAAAAATCTAAGCAAGACCTTAAGCACTGAACCAGGTGCACATACTGAAGCTGTTAATCAAGACCAAACAACGCAACAGAATAAAGAGCTGCTCAGTAAATTTGAGAAAATTGATCCTGATAATCTCACCCCCAGAGAAGCGCTTGAATTGCTTTATCACTTAAAGAAAAAATATCCTGTTTCTTTCTAATTCAGGGAAACACAAGGGAGTATATACCCATGACCTATGAAAATGCTTGATTTTCATAGAGAAGAAGATCAAAATTATCCAATGACGCAAATTACTCTCACAGCCCATG
>JAIVER010000213.1 GCA_023864145.1 Thiohalomonas sp.
TTTACCGAGCATTGGAAAATCATTAGATCCTCGAATTAATGATAATTTCCAAGTGTTCGATCCTGCATTTTCAAGTTGATTGGGTATATAAACAATATAAGGATAAAGACTTTATTGTTATTGGCGTGGGTACTGATGATCAGGACAGAATTGCACAATTTGTCAAAAAGCTGGGCCTTGACTCTCACATTTTAGTTGGTGCTCAAACAGCAATGCAGGTCTCTTATCAATACGGTAACCATAGTGGAGCCCTGCCTTACAGCATTCTTATTGATAAGCACGGCATTATTCGCTATCGAGCCGCCGGCTTAATTTCTAAGCAAAAATTAATTAATCAAATTGAGCCCTTGCTATAGACGCATGTTTCCAAAGCTAAACAGCTAATAAAGAATTTCTACGAAAACCTCTTTATTGCCTAATTTTGTATAGATTGTGCGGGTATCTGCTGTTAATTGTGAAAATTTAACAAAAAATCCAATATTTCTGGACAAAATCATCTATCTATTGCAAAATGTCCAACATAATTACATTTTTCGCTCAATCGGTACTGTTCGCACCTTTTTTTAGTATTTTACATCTTTTTTGAATACCGTTATCATAAAAATAACAAACTACTCGTTCTGAAATCAGTGACCAGATAAATGATGATATGAGCGTTTAGTTAGAGCAAAGTACTTAACATGTCAAAAATATTGCTTCTTAATGGTCCCAACCTTAATTTATTAGGGGTTCGTGAGCCTGCTCACTATGGCCAGACAACATTAGCTGACATCAATACCAATCTAGCAACGCTGGCAGAAATAGCGGGTCACGAGCTGGAATGTTTTCAAAGTAATGCCGAATATCAACTCATTGAGACGATTCATCAGGCATACCAGAACAAAACAGATTTTATTATTTTTAATCCTGCTGCTTTCACCCACACCAGCATTGCACTAAGAGATGCTCTATTGGGTGTCGACATTCCTTTTGTCGAACTGCATTTGTCTAATGTCTACAAGCGGGAAGACTTTCGTCATAAGTCATTTTTCTCCGACATTGCCATCGGTGTGATTAGTGGTCTGGGTCATGAGGGTTATGAATTCGCACTGCAATATGCATTTGCTCATTTAAAAAAGTAACATTATATAACTTAATACGTTAAACCAAGGTTTGAATTATGGATATCCGTAAAATAAAAAAACTCATTGAACTGCTGGATAAATCCGGCGTTGCAGAAATTGAAATTCATGAAGGCGAAGAGTCGGTAAGAATTTCACGCAATAGCCCTGCACCGGCCCCGACACCAGCTGTGGCGGCTCCCGTTGAAGCACCTGAGCCTGAGCCTGACAAAATAAGCGGTCATGAAGTCAAGTCACCTATAGTTGGTACTTACTATAGCGCCCCATCACCCGGCGCTCCGGCATTTGCCGAAGTAGGGAAGAAAGTCAACAAGGGTGATACCATCTGTATTATTGAAGCAATGAAGCTGCTTAATCAGATTGAAGCTGATGTCAGCGGCACAATAAAAGCGATTTGTGTTGAAAATGGCGAGCCGCTTGAATACGGCCAGACCATTTGTATTATAGAATAAAGAACTTGTGAGTGACTCCCTGTACTCATTAATAAAACAGCATTTACACCATGGAATCCTCTGATGTTTGAAAAGATAGTGATTGCCAATCGCGGTGAAATTGCACTGCGTATACAGCGTGCCTGTCGCGAATTAGGTATTAAGACCGTTGCGGTTCATTCAGATGCAGACAAAAACCTCAAGCATGTGCTGCTGGCAGATGAATCAGTTTGTATTGGACCTGCCCCTTCAATTGACAGTTATTTAAATGTCCCTGCCTTGATCAGTGCTGCTGAAGTGACTGACTCTCAGGCGATTCACCCGGGCTACGGCTTTCTTTCTGAAAATGCTGACTTTGCCGAACGTGTTGAAGAAAGCGGCTTTGTTTTTATCGGCCCTTCTCCAGAATCGATACGTACTATGGGTGATAAGGTTCAGGCCATTAAAGCCATGGTTAAAGCAGGTGTACCTACAGTGCCCGGTTCAGATGGTGCTTTAGGCAACGATCCTGATAAAAACATGCGTATAGGACAAAGAATTAGTTATCCGGTTATTATTAAGGCTTCCGGCGGCGGCGGCGGCAGAGGCATGCGTGTAGTTCGCTCCGAAGCCAGTTTACTTAATGCCATATCAGTGACCAAAACTGAAGCCGGTGCAACCTTTGATAATGATGAAGTCTACATGGAAAAATTCCTTGAAACACCTCGTCACATTGAAATTCAAGTCATTGCCGATGAGCATGGTAATGCTGTTCATCTGGGTGAACGTGACTGCTCTATGCAGCGCCGTCATCAAAAAGTGGTCGAAGAGGCGCCCGCTCCCGGTATCTCCGAAGAGACACGTAATAAAATTGGTGAGCGCTGTGCTGAGGCCTGTCGTCAAATTGGTTATCGTGGTGCCGGTACATTTGAGTTTTTATATGAAAATGGCGAATTTTATTTTATTGAAATGAATACCCGTATTCAGGTAGAGCATCCTGTTACTGAATTTATTACCGGTATTGATCTGGTACGTGAACAATTACGTGTTGCTTCAGGCCTGCCCCTGAGTTTCTCTCAAAATGATATTAAGATCAAAGGTCATGCCATTGAGTGCCGTATCAATGCAGAAGATTCTAAAACATTTTTACCCAGCCCCGGCCGCATTGAAACCTATCATGCACCTGGAGGCCCGGGTGTCAGAGTAGATTCACATATTTATAGCGGTTATAGCGTACCACCTTATTATGACTCAATGATTGGTAAATTAATTACCTATGGTAATACTCGTGATATCGCCATTGCCCGTATGAATACCGCTCTCAGTGAAATGGTGGTACAGGGAATTAACACGAATATTGCTTTGCAGCAAGATATTATCTCTGATAGTTCATTCAAGGCTGGTGGTACAAACATCCACTATCTTGAGAAGAAGTTAGGTCTATAACCTTAACCTGTAAGTCGAGTTATTATGGCCTGGTTACAACTCACTCTTGAAGCGACTCATAGTAATAACGAGCAATTGTCTGACCTTCTCAGTCAAGCAGGTGCTGCTGCCGTTACCATGCAGGATGCGCTTGATAATCCCCTTTTTGAACCGCCGCCCGGCAGTACCAGCTTATGGAAAGAACTCCTGCTTACCGGTTTATTCGAAGCCGATGTTCAGATTGATTCTGTACTGAACTTTATTGAAAAGAACGGGACAGCTCAACCCCGCTTTACAGTTTTCTGAGCTCAGCAATAAAAAAGGAAGTCATAAAACCCGTGTTCTGAGATAATATTGTTAGCAGACAATTTATCCAGGAGCAATACCCGTGACAGGCTTGCACAACACTGATTTAACGACTTCCCAGAAAATAGAGTTTAGCGCAAAGGTATTGGCAAACCAAGGGTTACATGGTTCATGTGACTCAAATGAGTCATGGGTATATACCCATGACCTATGAAAATGCTTGATTTTCATAGAGAAGAAGATCAAAATTATCCAATGACGCAAATTACTCTCACAG
>JAIVER010000214.1 GCA_023864145.1 Thiohalomonas sp.
AATCATTAGATTCTCGAATTAATGATAATTTCCAAGTGTTCGATCCTGCATTTTCAAGTTGATTGGGTATATACCCATGACCTATGAAAATCAAGCATTTTCATAGGTCATGAGTATAGAAGTGTTAGATGAAGTCGGAACTAATACAGTTTATGCTAAATTTTGATTGCTGGCAGGGTTAACTGATTTTTTTAGGTTCATTACTAAATTTCCAATCGTTCTTAACTTTATATAAATAATAGATAACATTTTCGACGTATAAATGGAACTGCCGGATAATGTTCAACTAGAGGACTTATTATTGAAGAAGTTCATTTTTTTAAAGATAGGAAAGTCAATAACAATTTGCAATATATAAACTAAAAGTTTTTCATTTAATTTTTAAAATTGCCAGATTCAAACGCTGACGATCATCAAACATATGTTTTGAAATCATCCATACTGAGCTGATGATTCCAAAGCCGGTGCCTGAAGCAATAAGAAAAAAGATGAGAATTTGATATTTTACAGCCTCTACAGGTGGTGTTCCTGAAAGTATTTGCCCGGTCATCATACCCGGCAAACTCACTAAACCGGCAATAGCCATTGAGTTAATAATAGGAATCATGCCAGTTCGCACACTTTCTATACGAATTTCTTTAATGGCTTCCTGATACGTTTGACCCAGCATTAAGCGTTGTTCTATCACTTGTTTTTGTTGATAAAGGCTTTGATTGAGTTTATCCATACCTAATGAAATACCATTCATTGTATTACCCAATAACATGCCCAGCAAAGGGATAGAATATTGTGGTGAATACCAGGGAGTTGGGGCAACAATCACCATCAAAGTGAGCAGCAGCATAGAAAATGAAGAGAGAAATAAGGCGCTGGTACCTATTTTAAAACCCACCCAGCGTTTTAGCGGGTATTTTTGTCTGGCATTTATTTCATAGCCTGCAACCAAAAGCATAATGCCGGCAATAGTCGCCAGTAAAAAAAGATTACTTGTATTAAAAATTAATTTGAGAATATAACCAATAAGCAATAACTGAATCACATTACGGATGGCTGCAATAGTCAATTGTCTGGCAATGTTCAATTGCAATAATAAACTGGTAATAGCCAGAACGATGATCATGCCTGAAGCAATTACTAAATCCCAGGGAGTAAGATGTATCATGATGGCACTCCAGCTAATGAACTAAGCTCATAATGATCTTTATTCATGAGTAATAATTGCTGACAAACTCGCTCTAACTGTTCTTTATCATGGCTGATCCAAATGACGGGCATTTGATATTTTTGTTGATAATCAGCAATAAGTGATTCCAGATTAGCCTGATTCGTTCTATCCAGATTAGCCGTTGGCTCATCTAACAATAAGACTTCCGGTTGATTCATTAATAGACGGATACAGGCTAATCTCTGTTTTTCTCCACTGGATAAATGACTGACTTGCCAAGGCATCACCGCTTGTTCAAAACCAAAGTACCCGAATAGTGTTTCATCAAATCTCAGAAAATGCTCACCTACCGTATTACACCACCACTGACTTTCTGCCGGCAGCATCGCCACTTTGCGACGCCATTGAGGTGCAGAAATCATTTGTGATTCAATATCACCAAAAAAAACTTCTCCCTCATGAGGCAGCATATCAGCCAAAGCCTTTAATAAGATTGATTTGCCAATACCTGATGGGCCGGTAATTCCCATACAAGTTCCAGCCGGCACACAAAAATTAAAAATATGACTAAAATTAGCCGAAACAGGCGATAAATTAAGGTTTTTTATTGTAAAATCAGGCATGCGGACTCAATAGAAGCTCAAAAAAAATAACTCTACCTGACATAGGATAAGGTAGAATAAGAAATAAATTTCAACTCTACCTAATACCCATTTATGAAACAATACCCCATCTGGCTTGAACCAGGAGATAATAGTTATAATTTTCCTCATCCTGACAATGCATTAACTGATCCTAATGGTTTATTAGCCATTGGCGGCGATCTTTCTCCAGAACGCATTGTTATGGCCTACCTTAATGGTATTTTCCCCTGGTATAGCGCTGGGCAGCCTATTTTATGGTGGAGCCCCAATCCTCGTGCTGTCTTATTTCCTGAAAAATTACATATCTCTAAAAGCTTAAAAAAAATTATTCGCAAGAAGACCTTCACAACCACCATTAATCAGGCATTTGAACAGGTCATCTATGCCTGTGCACAAACGCCACGAAAGGAACAGGATGGCACTTGGATCACTCATGACATGCAGCAGGCTTATCTTTATTTACACAAACTGGGCATTGCTCATAGTGCTGAGTGCTGGAAAAACGGTCAATTACTCGGGGGATTATATGGAATTGCTTTGGGAAAAGTCTTTTTTGGTGAATCCATGTTTTCCCGGCAAAGTAATGCCTCAAAAGTAGCCTTTGTCCATTTACTGGACGAATTAAAAAAAAGCAACTATGCTTTAATCGATTGTCAGGTAACAACAGATCATCTATTAAGTCTGGGAGCTGAAGAAATTCCAAGAAGTCAGTTTCTTAAACTGATTGAACAACATACTCGATCATTTATAGATAATAAGAATCAAAAGAATACCCTGTTTCAGCCATAGTTTTTCAGATAATAAATTGCTTTGTCAATGCACCTAGATCAGCTAAATGTCTAATATGGAAAATAAATTTCTACAAAAACCAATAAACCTGTATCTCTCTGCAGAACATGAGTGCAGTTATTTGCCTGATCGTCAGGCCAATAGTTTATTTCTTGATCCAGATAAAAAAATGACTGCTGATATCTACTCAGAACTGATCCAACAAGGTTTTCGTCGTAGCGGCAATTATGTCTACACACCCTATTGCAAAAAATGCCATGATTGTATCCCCGTTCGTCTGGATGTCCAAAAATTCGTTTTAAGCCGTTCCCAAAAACGTTGCCAGAGCAAAAATAAAAATCTGCTTGTAAAAGCTCAAAAACCTGAATATAACGAAGCGCAGTATCAAATGTATGCTGAGTATGTCAAATCAAGACACCCGGGGGGCGGGATGGATGAGCCTGATAATGAAAAATATCTGGATTTTCTAACCTCAAAATGGAGTAATCCTACTTTTTTTGAATTTCAGGAAAATGATAAATTAATCGGTATTGCAGCAACTGATATTGTCTATAATGGTCTCTCGGCAGTGTACACCTTTTTTGATACTTCACTCGAATATCAAAAACGCAGTTTGGGGGTCTTCTCTATTATATGGCAGGCAGAAGAAGCACAACGTCGCGGCTTACAATGGCTCTATCTTGGCTATTGGATCAAAGACTGCAGTAAAATGAATTATAAAGACAAATATCAGCCTCTGGAGTATTTTTACAACAACCTTTGGCATAACACCCCACCAGGCCGCTCATCTTATTGATATAAATCAGCCTTTCATTAATTAAAGATTCTCCCCTTATTGTCGATATATACCCATAACCTATGAAAATGCTTGATTTTCATAGAGAAGAAGATCAAAATTATCCAATGACGCAAATTACTCTCACAGCCCATGAA
>JAIVER010000215.1 GCA_023864145.1 Thiohalomonas sp.
TTTTCATGGGCTGTGAGAGTAATTTGCGTCATTGGATAATTTTGATCTTCTTCGCTATGAAAATCAAGCATTTTCATAGGTCATGGGTATAGTCTAGTTGTAAATTTTGGCAAAGGTGTTCAAATGCCTGTACTTTATTACGCTGTCCTTGAAACACCAGGTCAATATTAAGATTTTTCATGCGATGGCTAACAACATCCGAAGTTCTTGCCGTAATAACTGCCAAAGGAATGCCGGAGCGTTGTAACATCATAATACCTAAACCATCTCTGGAATGAAATGCTTTGTACTCCAGGCCATTATCACCAAAAAAAAGACCACCATCAGTCATGACGCCATCGACATCACAGATCAACAGTTTAATGAGACTGGCTTTGGAAAAAATTTCCTGCATTAATCGGCTTCCTTCTTGTTGCTTATTAGTATGATCCTTAAATGCTTTGTTGATAAAGAACTACCATATAAGCAATGTAGCATATTAGCAATATACCACCTTCAAAACGATTTAATCTACCCTCACCTTTAAAACCATAGGTAAAAATAAAGAGTAAAACGGATAGGGAGATCATTACGGGATAATCACGACTAAGTACGCTGGGATCGAGTATTGCACCGGTCATGATACTGGGTATACCTAGCACACCCAGTAAATTGAACATGTTTGAGCCGATAATATTACCAATGGCGATTTCATGCTCGCCTTTTAAAGCACTGGTTACTGAGGCGGCTAATTCGGGTAAGCTGGTACCAACGGCTACAATGGTCAGACCAATAATAAGATCGCTGATATGAAATGCATGGGCAATATTAACAGCACCCCATATTAACAGGCGAGAGCTGATTAACAGGAGTAGCAGACCAATTAAAAGCCATAAAAATGCCATTGGTGTAGACATATCCCTGGGGATTTCTTCACAGAATTCTTCTTTAAGTGGATCGGATGAGCCGGCCTGCTTGTTCTCTTTGATGCCTATGAGAGTAATAAATGCCAATAAAGCAAACATGCCGGATAATAAAATAATCCCATCGATTCGAGCGAGTTCGCCATCCCAAAGTAATGCCCATGCGATGAGCATAATCATGAACATAATAGGGTATTCACGCTTGAGAATTTTGGAGTGAACCATAAGGGGCGTGACTAAGGCCGTGATACCAAGAACGAGGGCAATATTGGTAATGTTGGAGCCCAGAGCATTACCCACTGCAAGATTGGGCGTGCCTTCATAGGTGGCAACCCCGGAAACAATCATTTCAGGAGCAGAAGTAGCAAAGCCGACAATGGTCAGACCAATAATTAATGGCGAAATACCAAAATTGAGTGCGATACCGGAGGCACCGATAACAAATCGATCAGCGCTCCATATTAGTAATAAAAAACCGGTAAGAATGGCAACACCATTTAATAACATTTCCATTTTTAAACCGTATTTCCTTTTGTAATAATTGATTAGATAAAAATGCCCCGCTACGAAGTCCGTAGCGGGGCATTTTAACAGGTTCTTAAACGAAACGCCTGCACGTATTAAAAATCATCCTCTTCAAAATCTTCAATAATAACTTTAGGTGGTTCGCCGTTATAAACTTTATTTTGACGCCACTGATAATAAGATTCTCGTGTAAAGAGATATGGATCAAGCGCGAGTTCATCTCTTATGTCTGTTGTTTTAAGCAGCTCGGAACGCACGTCGACAGCACGTACAGAAGTCAGTCCAACCGTAGTGCTTGTTGGTGAGACCTGATTGAGAGGGTGAACGGTAAAGTCAACTATTAATGAAGGCGCATCACGAACACTGCTGGGGCCGAGAATAGGCAGCACAATATAAGGGCCTGAACCAACACCCCAATATCCTAAAGTATCAGCAAAGCTTTCATAATGTTTAGGTAAGCCCATTGGTGTACCCATGTCAATTAAACCCAGCAGACCAAATACGCTGTTAACTGAAAAACGTAAAGTATCAGAAGTAAACTTTTCTACATTAAGCTGCAGAATATCGTTAACAATGACTACCACGTCGTCAAGGTTATTAAAAAAGTTATGTGTCCCTGTTTGGAGAGGTCCCGGCAAGCGCTGATAATTTGTGGCGAGAGGTTTTAAAATGATGCGATCAAAATTTTCATTAAACTCGTAAATACTTCGGTTGATTGATTCGAGCGGATCATTAACGTCAGCATCTGGCGTTGTGGAGGCACAACCGATTGTAAGTAAAACGAAAGCAAATAGTATTAATAATGGTATTCGTCGAAATTTAGAGGTTAAATCAGTCATAATATTTGTTTTTGTTGTTTTATTGTTAAGTGTATGCAAAGCAGGTGTATGATAATCAAAAAATCTTGTTAAATATACACTGATATGATTACAAAACACGGCAATAAAAAGAAATTTAATATTATAATTTTAAATCAATGACTTATGTTAGTGGTTCAAATCCTACAAAGGCAGTTTTTTTCAATTTTTAGACATGTGTTGCAATTATTATGCTGAATTTGTTTTAGATTTTTTGCAATGTTTACACTGATATGTGGTGATTAAACAGCCTCTTTTTACATCAAATTGATCTTTATAAATAATTTCCCATTGATGAAAGCCGCTATTACATAAAGTTTTTGCTTTATTTTTTTTCTTGAGTTGTTGTTTTTTAAATTGTTTAATATGAGTAATCGTTGACACATATATGCCCTTAAATATTGAAAAGTGAGTAAATTGTTGAATTCAACTATCCAAAAAACACAAATTAAATTAAATTGTGAATTACATTTTGGTGTCTCAAGTTTAAATAACTCTTCATTGAACAATCACTTTTTTCCTGAGGATTTACCTGAAGACTGGCGCATTAGCTATTATAGCAATGAATTTAATCTGCTTGTCATTCATTTATCGGATCTTAATCTAATTTCTCAAAAGGAAGATAAAGTGCCTGGTGAGCAAATCATAGAACAATTAACTGATATTTTAGATGATATTGAAAAAACAGTTTTTTGTGTATTTAATTGCTCGAAACTATCAGAATCAATCTGCAGACAGCTTTTTGAAAGCCCGATTGCAGCTGAAGACAATTCTTATTTAATTGATCTGGATAAGCCGGGTGAAAATCTTCTAATAGGCCATTCAACTCATATTGAATGGGGTAATGCTTGTGTGGCAGGAAGTATTGGCGAGACAGCCAGTCGAGATCTATTTTGTAATGTCAAAAGTGATAAAAAAATTGAACCTGTTGAATTGAAAATTCTCATTGAACATACTCAACATTATGCGCTTAGCAAAGATGCCCGCACCGTGAGTATTATTTTTTCTTCTGACTATGCATTGGAAAACTATCGTAATACTGTTTTACTTGAAAGTATGATGTAATCCCCTAGAGGTCAATTGCTTTTATTGATATACTGCAGCGTTATTTAACGAATGCTTATTATAAAAGAATGGAATTTAGCCTAAATTATGCCGGTAGCTGACAACAACATGATCCGCATTAGAGATCTGCATTTCTCCCGTGGTCATTCCAAAATTTTTAATGGTATTGAT
>JAIVER010000216.1 GCA_023864145.1 Thiohalomonas sp.
TTTTTTAAAATCTCTTTCTCCATGCGTAAAGTCTTATTTTCTTTACGTAGATGTTTAAGCTCTTCTCGTTCATCTTCTGAGAATGATTTACCCTCAAGCTGTGATTCTAGTTTTTCTTTCCAGCGATACAGGATATTCCCAGTGATTTAGCCAGATCTGGAATTGAGTAGCCTTGCTCTCTGACCAGAGCTACTGCTTCTTCTTTAAATTCTTTGGAATATTCTTTGTATGTTCTTTTCTGTCCTATTCTTGCACCTCAATAAGTGATTGTTATTATCTCTTATTAAAGTGTACGGTTCCATTAGACCACAACACACCCCGCAATCGTTTTCAAAGCCACTTATCCGAAGGACACCATTAAACTTCTTCGTAGACTTCTTCTTCCTGCTCACCTTCTTTCTTTACTGGTGCTAAATCTTCTTTACTGATATCCATTGCCACTAATACCGAGCTGGCCACATAGACAGAAGAATAAGTACCCACAAGTACACCGGCTAATAGTGCTGTTGCAAAACCGTGAATCAGTTCGCCGCCAAAGATAAACAGGGCAAATAATACTAATAAGGTGGTTAATGACGTAATTAAGGTTCTTGAGAGGGTTTGATTTAATGATGAATCAATGACTTTAATTGCATCACCTTTACGGATCTTACGGAAGTTTTCACGAATACGGTCAAAAACAACAATGGTATCATTAAGTGAGTAACCAATTACCGCTAGAATCGCTGCTAAAACGGTAAGGTCAAATTCAATATCAAAAACTGAAAACAAACCTAAGACAATGATGACATCATGCGCCAGAGCGGCCACCGAGCCCAGAGCAAAACGATATTCAAAACGCAGAGCCACATAAATAAGAATACACACCAGCGCTGCCAGCATAGCAATGCCGCCGGTTTCTGTTAATTCTTCACCGACCTGAGGCCCGACAAATTCAACCCGACGATTATCAACTTCCGGATTTTTGGCTCTTAATAAATCAAATATTTCAGTTGAAATATCAGCATTAGAAACACCTTCTTTAGGTGCAACACGTACCAGCACTTCATTAGTTCCTCCAAAATGCTGCACAATCGCATCATCAAAACCATTTGTATGTAGTTGCTCACGAATTGGCTTCAAATCCACAGCATTAGGATACGCCACTTCTAATAGTGTACCGCCGGTAAAGTCTAAACCTAATTCCAGGCCGCGAACCGCCAGTGATGCAATGGAAATCACAATAAATGCTGCGGACAACATCATCGCTATTTTGCGATGAGTCATAAATTTAATCTGTATATTTGTTAGTATTTGCATAATATTTATCAGTAATTTTTAACTATTCTAACGATCGTTGAGTGATCATCAGACTCATATATTTTTATAAATGATCATTAGATGGAAAGATCTTTTATCCGTTTGCCGCCATATAGCGTATTAACCACGGCTCTTGTGACCATAATGGCAGTGAACATTGAGGTCACAATACCGATGGATAAGGTCACAGCAAAGCCTTTGATTGCCCCGGTTCCCATAACAAAAAGAACAAATGCGGCAATCAACGTTGTAATATTTGCATCAGCAATGGTCATCAATGCTTTTTCATAACCGGAGTGAATACTGTTTTGTGGTGAGTTGCCATTACGCAATTCTTCTCTGATACGCTCAAAAATCAACACATTGGCATCAACAGCCATACCAACCGTCAGTACGATACCGGCAATACCCGGCAAGGTTAGTGTGGCTTGTAATAATGATAACACGGCAACAATAATCACTAAGTTTAAACCCAGAGCCAGATTAGCAATCATACCAAACTTGCGATACCAGAAGGCCATAAAGAACAGCACCGTTATAAAACCAATCATGACAGACATAAAGCCCTTATCAATATTATCCTCCCCCAGACTTGGGCCAATAGTGCGTTCTTCAATAATATAAACAGGCGCGGCTAATGCACCAGCCCTTAATAATAAAGACAGGTCATTGGCTTCCTGAACACTATCAAGGCCGGTGGTTTCAAAACGGTTGGAAAAATGACCCCGAATGACAGCGTTGCTGATCACTTCTTCTGTGGTATGACGCTTAACAAGCGGTTTGCCGTTTTCATCTCTGAGTATATTGCCTTTGGCATCTTTCATCGTTTCCTGTTTAGTCTCAAGATAAACGACTGCCATGCGTTTGCCGACACTTTCTTTAGTAAAGGCACCCATGCGTTTACCGCCATAAGCATCCAGTGAAACATTGACTTTTGCGCCACCTGAATCCATGTCAATACCGGCCTGGGCATTAGTGACATACTCACCAGTAACAATAACGCGCTTTTTCAATAACACGGGAAGTGATGGGATAATACGACTGCCCTCATGGCGCTCACGAGTATAGTAAATTTTTGAACCCGCAGGGACCCGGCCGCTTAATGCCTGCTCTACAGTATGCTCTTCATCAACTGCACGATATTCAAGAGTCGCTGTGGCACCTAAAATATCTTTTGCACCCGCAGTATCCTGAATACCGGGTAATTGAACCACAATACGATCATCACCCTGCTGCTGAATAATAGGCTCAACCAGGCCATGAAATTTTTCATCAATACGTTTTCTGAGTGTGGTGATATTTTGTTTGAGAGCAAATAATTTTAATTCTTTAAGTTTCGCTTCACTCAAACGCCCCTGCAGGATAAATGTCTTATCGTCTTCTTTTTCATTAAACGTCAAGTCACGCATATCACGTCTTAATATCTCAAGCCCCTGCTCACGTAATGCTTCTGTTTTAAAACGTACTACTACGTCATTTTTGACCCGTTTACTGCCCAGATAACGAATTTTTGCTTTACGTAAAATAGTACGTGAGTCACTGACAAAAGTATTCAGCGATTTGATTACTGCGGCTTCCATATCAACCTGCATCAGGAAATACACGCCGCCTCGTAAATCAAGACCGAGATACATAGGCTGAGCATTCATGTTCAATAGCCACTGCGGCGTTGCAGTGGCTAAATTTAATGCGACAGCATAATCATCACCTAGTTCTTTTTCTACTAATAATTTTGCTTTTGCCTGATCGTCTTTATTTTTAAAACGAAACAGCAAGCCGGTACTGGATAATTTGGCATTACGATAAAAGACGCCTTCTCGTTCAAAAAGTTTTGACACGCGACTCAGTGTTTGATTGTCGACCTCTAGAGCACGGGCTGATGCAGCAACCTGTAATGCGGGATCTTCACCATAGATGTTAGGCAGAGCATAAAAAGCACTGGTCGAAATCACCAGAATGATCAGCAGGTATTTCCAGAGTGGGTAATGATTAAGCATAGTTTTTCTTTTTTTTCTAAGTGACTTTAAATTAAAGTCACTTGCAGATAGTTTTCAGGTTATTAACAGCGATAAATTTCACATAATTAATAAAAAAGTGAGTAAAACAAGTTGTTATACCCAATCAACTTGAAAATGCAGGATCGAACACTTGGAAATTATCATTAATTCGAGAATCTAATGATTTTCCAATGCTCGGTAAA
>JAIVER010000217.1 GCA_023864145.1 Thiohalomonas sp.
CGGGTATTGCTCCTGGATAAATTGTCTGGTAACAATATTATCTCAGAACACGGGTTTGATGACTTCCTTTTTTATTGCTGAGCTCAGAAAAAATCGGGGTTGAGCTGTCCCAAATAAGAGTACCTTTTAATTTTAATAAGGCACTGATTTCAAGTGATAATAAAATGGGTCCATCACCTGCAAATGACGGGATCAATATCAGAAATGGTATTACTGCAATATCCTGAAAAATAAGAATGCTTAGAGCAAGGTGACCATGACGTGAATTGAGCTCTATCTAACTGCTCAGATAATTGTTTGCTGACAATCGCCGTTGATGACAGTGCAATGATACCGTAATAATAATAGCTTTTTTGAGATTTTGGCTGAAATACCAGTTAATTCAGCCGGCAATAATGCTACTGATAAGCACTTGCGAGCCGCCCAGACCCAGTATTTCTTTTTTTAAAGCAATGAATTTGGCCAGGGAAAATTCCAGTCCCACAGTGAGTGAACATAAGAAAAACAACACCAAATTCTGCAATAAAACGAACGTCCTGATTATCTTCGATTAAGCCCAGTCCATAGGGACTGACGATCATGCCAACGACAAGGTAGGCAAGAATAGAAGCAATATTAAAGCGTTTCAGGCTGGCAATGTCAAACACTGCCAGCGTAAGTAGTATAATAATTTCCTCAAATATAATATACTTTCATTTAGAAAGTATCTATGAGGAAACAGCAGTGCGTCTATAAGTAGTTGAGTAAAAAAGTTGGTTATCAGGTGATTTTACACAAACCTTTTAATACCATGTCGGTATAACTGACTATGCCAATGATTTCACCATGTCTGACAACCGGAGCACGAGATAAACCAAAGCGTTCGAACAAACGGGCACAATAACGAATGTCCATATCCTGACGAATAGTAACAGTCGGTTTGGACATGACTTCATAGACATTGGTTCGATCAACGGATTTATCAGCTGCCAGGACAATACGGGCAATGTCTGAAATAACAACAATACCCCACTCATCATGAGCATGACGTTTGTTGACAATCAATGTTTTTGTTTCAATATGCTGCATTTCATGAAGGGCTTCTTTTACGGTTTTCATGCCATCAACAAAATCCACTTGATGTTTCATGACATCTTTAACCTGAATAAGTGTGGGTTTCATATTATTTCCTCAATGGTTTCTGCCAATTGTTGAATTTGGTGAGAGACACCAACGGCATCTTCCACGTTAATTTGAAAAGCAATGCCGCTACCTGGTGAGTTATCAAATTTGCCGACTTCACTGATTTTTTCCAGCACATCACGGCTAAGGTGCTCCTCAACTAACAATAATAAAACATCGCGTTGAGTCTCTAAAGTCAGACCAAAGAAGGTTTTTGTCTTTTGGATACCCTCACCTCTGGCATTGTTTATGACTGTTGCACCGGTTGCGCCTGCTAAGCGACTGGCATCCAGAACGGCATTGGTGACATCATCATTTACAAAAGCAATAATTAATTTAAATTGCATTGCTCTTCTCTCTTTTAGTTTTGATATATTTTACTCTATGGTTATTCACTGCATTCTTTTTCTTTTATTTTTTTTTACCAACCATTCAGATAATTGCGCATAAGCAAGTACCGAAATAATAGGAAATAAACTGGCAAAGGCTATTAGCCCAAAGCCATCCAAAAGTTCACTGCGTCCGGGGACATGAGATGCCAAACCAATGCCTAATGCGGTGACGATAGGCACTGTTACCGTAGAGGTGGTCACACCACCTGAATCGTAAGCTAAAGGTATAATGAGTTTAGGTGAATAGAATGTCTGAATGACCACAATAATATAACCGGTGATAATAAACCAGTGAAGCGGCAGGCCGGTAACGATGCGCCATGAACCCAGGGAAATTCCAAAGGCCACACCCAAAGCCACGGAAATTCTTAGACCCCATATACCAATGGTGCCGCCCGATACTTCATTGGCTTTAATGGCAACAGCTAATAGTGATGGTTCAGCAATGGTTGTGCTGAAGCCAATGGTAAAAGCAAATACATAAACCCAAAAATACTGAAGCCAATGGGCTTCAATATTTTGAGCGACTGCCTCAGTACCTTCAATAAGCCCGGCACTCATGGCGAAAAGAGGTTGATTAATAAATGCCGGAGCGGTGAGTTGAGCCGCCATCATTTTACCAATGGGAAAGAGAGCATCTTCCAGACCTTGAAGGAATAGTGCCAGACCAAGAACAACATAGAAAAAACCAGTTAAAACCCGTTTTAAATTAGGAATTTTTTTACGAATAACAAAAAATTGAAAGCCGAAGATAATACCGGCAATAGGTAATACATCGGTAATGGTATGTAAAAATGTCCAGAAAAATTCTTTAAGCTCGCCCATTAGTACAACATCCCATACATCATAACAAAAATGATTGGCGTGAGAGAAGAGAGTGCAATCAGACCAAAACCATCCAGCATAGGATTACGTCCTTTAATACTGGATGCCAGTCCAATACCTAAGGCCGTCATTAATGGTACGGTAATCGTTGAGGTTGTGACGCCGCCGAAGTCATAAGCAATACCAATAATTTCTTTGGGCGCAATAATAGTCATTAATACCACCAGGACATAGCCGCCCATAATGATCCATTGAATGGACCAGTCCTTAATAATTCGTAATACACCAATTGTTGCGGCAAGTCCGACGGCAAAAGCCACAGTAAACTTTAGTCCCTGAGCATATCGCTTAATGGCCATATCGGTTGTTTCAATAACACCGCCCTGAGCAGCAATACGAGCGGCTTTTTTGGAAACAGCAATAAGAGCGGGTTCAGCAACGGTGGTACCAAAACCCAGCCAGAAAGCAAAAACAAGCAACCAGAAAACACTGCCTTTGCGGGCAAATGCAAAGGCCATTGATTCACCAATAGGAAATAGGCACATTTCCAGTCCATAGATAAAAAAGGTCAGTCCAACAACAACGAGGATGGAGCCGATCACAATCTCATCCATATTGGGAATGGGTTGTTTAAGAATAAATAATTGAAAACAAGCAATAACTACAGCAATAGGAGCGAGATCTCGAGCACTGGAAGCAATTCTTTTTAGAAAATGAACAACAGGAGATTTCATAAATCACTGAAGGATCCTATGGAAAAATGACAAAAAATGTATTTATAGCTATATTCTTATTTATAATAGCGTATCAATCAAGTTAATAATAAAAAAGTTAATGCATTAATTAAAATTTTTGACACAGTTGGTGATGGATATTACTATAAATGCGTGTTGCTTACCCGATGACTGTAAAATATGGTGGTGCTGCTTATGTCTTATCTCTTGATGTGATAGTAAAAAAACTATTAAACTTATGTTAGGACATTGAATGTTTATTTAATGTCTAATATATACCCATGATCTATGAAAATGCTTGATTTTCATAGATGAAGAAGATCAAAATTATCCAATGACGCAAATTACTCTCACAGCCCATGAAAAATCAGCTCTAG
>JAIVER010000218.1 GCA_023864145.1 Thiohalomonas sp.
TACCGAGCATTGGAAAATCATTAGATTCTCGAATTAATGATAATTTCCAAGTGTTCGATCCTGCATTTTCAAGTTGATTGGGTATATTCAATTATCTGTAATATCAGATTTTTGTTATATTATATTGTCTGAATATAATTATATTTTGTATTTAATGATTTTTGTTTAATTTCGATTTATAGTACACCTATAATATTAACAGAACTTATTTCGGAGACTTAATACTGATGCCAATTCTTACTGACTTATCTGATAGTAGAAGCGCATTAACTATTAAAATAATAGGAAAATTTCAATTTCCTATTGCATCAGAGTTCCGCCGTGCTTATACAAATATTGATGAGGTTGAAAAATATTCTTTGGATTTACAAGAATCTGATTACCTTGACTCTTCTGCTCTGGGAATGATTATTGCACTTTGGGAATTTGTTGAGCGTGATAAAAATCCTATAACCGTAGTTAATGCCACTAAAGAGCTGAGAACAATTCTAAAAAGTGCCAACTTTGATCAGCTTGTTAATATGGAATGATGCTGTATAAATCGTTGAACATTTTTACTAACCCATAAAGAAACACTATGCTTGATACACTGCCTTTTATTAATAAAATTTCATTTCCAGCAATCAATCGAAAAATAATTAATACCCTGCAAATCAATCTGGGGTACCGCTGTAATCAGCAATGCCTGCACTGTCATGTTAATGCCGGGCCTAATCGCAGTGAAGAAATGTCTTATGATGTTTTATTGCAGACTTTGGCTTTTATCAAAAAACATAAAATTAAAGTGGTGGATCTGACTGGTGGTGCGCCTGAGATGCATCCTGACTTTCTCTATCTAATTAAGACCCTAAAGCAAATGAATGTTAAGGTCATTGACCGATGTAATCTTACTATCCTCAATGAAACAGGTTATGAAACAATTGCTCAATCTCTAGCGAATAACCAGGTAGAAGTCGTTGCATCAATGCCTTGTTATCTTGAAGAAAATGTTAATAAACAACGAGGTAATGGTGTTTTTGAAAGTAGTATTAAAGCCTTAAAAACATTGAATCAATTAGGCTATGGTGATAAAGACAGTTCGTTAATATTAAATCTGGTTTATAACCCACAGGGCGCTTCACTGTCACCTGATCAGATTAAATTAGAAAAAGATTATAAACTATTTTTAGCAGATAATTTTGCTATCTCTTTTAATCAGCTATTCACCATTACTAATGTACCGGTTAAGCGTTTTGGCAGTATCTTGATATCAAAGAATGAATTTACGCCCTATATGGAGCTTCTGCAGAGTGCTTATCACTCAGAAAATTTAGAGGGGCTAATGTGTCGTTATCAACTGAGTATTGATTGGCAGGGATACATTTATGATTGTGATTTTAACCAGATGTTGGATTTACCTTTAAAAAATAATGGACAAAAATTGCATATTAGTCATGCTGCTCTGAATGATTTGCATGATAAAGAAATTATTGTTGCAGGCCATTGTTTTGCCTGTACTGCAGGCAAGGGAAGCAGTTGTAGTGGGACTTTAAGTTAGTTTTAGGCGTTCAGGATATCTAATGTGGCAGAAAATCTCTATCATTATTCCGGTATTAAATGAAGCGGAGACTATTCAGTCCTTTCTTCAAGCACTGCAGCCATTGCGCAAACAAGGTCATGAAGTAGTGCTGGTTGATGGACACAGTGATGATGACAGCTGTGCCCTGGCTTGTCCTCTGGTTGACCGAATGTTCTCTTCACAGCCTGGTCGGGCAAGACAGCAAATTCTTGGTGCAAAAATGTCTTCAGGTCAGGTATTGTTGTTTCTTCATGCGGATACAAAATTACCAGAGAAAGCTGAGCAGGTTATTCTTTTGGCACTCGCTCAGGGCTTTTTTTGGGGCCGTTTTGATGTTCAGCTGTCAGGTTCACATTGGTTGTTTCGTGTGATTGAGAAGATGATGAACTGGCGTTCCTGTTTGACCGGAATTGCTACCGGGGATCAATCACTATTTGTTTCTAAAATGCTCTACAATGATGTGGGTGGTATGCCGGCAATTGAGTTAATGGAAGATATTGAATTGAGTAAACGCTTGTTGAAATTCTGTAAACCTGCCTGTTTAAAATCCATAGTGATTACGTCTTCAAAGTGCTGGGAAAAAAATGGCATCTTAAGAACTATTCTCTTTATGTGGAGCTTGAGACTGCAATATTTTTTTGGTATAAAGCCTGAGGTTCTAGTCAAAAAGTACTATCCTTAATAGCTATCCCTATGAACTCTCCCTAAATGCTATTCTTAAGTAAAAAGGCTAATGAATAAATTATCATATCGCTATCCTGATACACTGGTTATTATTTTTGCTCGTGAGCCGGTTGCAGGTCAGGTAAAAACTCGACTGATCCCTGCATTAGGTGAAGAAGCTGCGACAAACTTATATAAACAACTATTAGACTATGCCATCAATAATGTCATTACATCCGATTTATCACCAGCTAATATCTGCATTACTCCGGAAAGTAATAGGCATTATTTTACTCAAATGGCTTGCTCTTCACAGTTTCAATTATCGGTACAATCGGGCAATGATTTAGGTGCAAGAATGTACAATGCGTTAGCATTGGCATTAAAACACTATTCTAAAGCAATATTAATTGGTACAGACTGTCCATTTCTTAGTCATAATGATTTACAACAGGCCATCGCTGCACTGGATAATAATGATATGGTGTTTTCACCTGCTAATGACGGTGGTTATCTTTTAGTGGGTGCAAAAGCAGTGAATCCTCAGGTTTTTAAACAAATTGATTGGGGGACAGAAAAAGTGATGGCACAGACACGAATGATGTTATTGAAACATAAAGTGAGTTGGCAGGAACTCTCAGCAAAAAATGATATTGATATTGAAGATGATTTGAAGTTCCTGCTCTTACATAATAAATTTCAAGATTTTATTAAAAATAAATAACCATAGGCTTATCAGGCGTTATTTAGGAATACACACTGAATAGTTACCATTTTTGTAAAATAAAAGTGTCTATTGGTTGATGGCATTTCCGCGACGCTAAGTCTTATTGGTGTCTTTTTGTGATTTATCCTTTTCTTTGTCTTTTTCAATGGCCTGAATATCTCGTTGCATATCAAATTGTTTTTCCTTGTGCTCTTCCTTTATATCACCACCGCCGGCAATATACTCAATGCGAGTATTTAAGGTATTGAGTCTTAAATCAATATCGACTTTACCAAGAGGAATTGATATAGATTCATTGGCTGACAGGTTTAAATTTCTTGCCGAATGGGGCAGACGTTTATTCTCAATAATAATGTTAAGCAGATTAAACGTAATTGTTTGGTCTGTTAAATTATCTAAATAAAGTGTGCTGTCAGCTTGTGCCATATACCCATGACCTATAAAATGCTTGATTTTCATAGAGAAGAAGATCAAAATTATCCAATGACGCAAATTACTCTCACAGCCCATAAAAAATCAGCTCTAGAAATGC
>JAIVER010000219.1 GCA_023864145.1 Thiohalomonas sp.
CTAGAATGCTTATGTTGCATTTCTAGAGCTGATTTTTCATGGGCTGTGAGAGTAATTTGCGTCATTAGATAATTTTGATCTTCTTCTCTATAAAAATCAAGCATTTTCATAGGTCATGGGTATATATACCCTTCTATTCTCAAGCCTATCTTCTTAAATATGTCTTAATAATTAGAAAAACTTGATTTTAATCAAGTTCCTTTCTATTTTGCTATCCTGGTAATTGTAATCGTTTTACAATTTGCCCTTTTACTAATTTGCCCTTTTACTAAGTGTTATTCAATAATTTCATCCAAATCTTCTTCATCGACAAAGGTATAGCAAACTGCTTCCGGATAAACCACGATCACCGGGCCTTCATTACAGCGCCCCATACAGGCACCGCTATTAATCCTTACTTGATCTTCACCAATGTATGCCGAGCTTTTTGCATTTGTTTTTGACATATTTACGCATTTTCCGGGTATTGAAGCCCTGGCAGCATGGACCACCATCCTCTCGATCATTGATACAGAAAAAAACATGTTGTTGATAATATGTCATTTTAGTTTGTTATTTCCTTAATTGTTTGTATTGCGGTGCTATAATATCATTTATTTAGGATTATACTCCCTATTCGCTTTCAAATTATAAACTCTGGTTTTTGGATTATTCTTTTTTGTCTATTCATCAAACAATTTCTCAGCTTGCTAATCAATGCGTTCTATGCGGGATCTGTATTCCTCATTGCCCTACCTATGGTATTTTTCAAACTGAAAATGAATCACCTCGAGGCAGGATTTCTCTATTTAAGGCATTGGCAGAGGAACAATTAGAACCGACTAAAGACTTGCTCACAGCACTTGATCATTGTCTGGGCTGTCGTGCCTGTGAAAAAATCTGTCCTTCACAGGTGGATTATGCACAGATCACTCGTTTAGGCAGAGCGCTTATTAATGCACAATACCCTGTTTATAAAAGACCTTTGAAGCAAAAACTTATTGAGAAGGCATTAATCACCCCTTCTGTTCACCCCTTTTTAAAGCTGGCAGCAAAAATACTCTCTCCTTTGCGCTCTCTGTTGAGTAAACAATCTAACTATGCTTATATCGGCTATTTTAGCCGTGAGATCGTTGCTAATTCTTCTCAGGCTTCGCCATTGCAGGCATATTATCCTGCATCACATGCCAGGGCGCAGATCATTTTATTTAAAGGCTGTAGTAGTGATTTATTTGAACAGCAGGTGCTTAAAGATACCGTCACACTATTAAATGCATGCCAGATTGATGTCGTTATCCCTGAGCAACAGCATTGTTGCGGAGCAATTAGCATACGTCAGGGTGATACTCTCGCGATACAGTCTTTTTCCAGAGAAAATATTGAATGCATTGAGTCCTTACTACAAGAAAGTCAGGCTGTTATTTCTATTAATAATAGTTGTTCTGCACACCTTAAAGAATACCAACAGTTATTAGATATACCCGGGGCAGATGAGTTCAGCCGTAAAAGCGTAGATGCAATTGCCTTTTTATCTCAAGCGATTAAGTCCAGTAATGTTCATTTTTCACCTCTGAAAAATAACAATATTGGCGTTCACATTCCCTGTAGTTTAAAAAATGTGTTAGATGAGGAATCGCTTTTATTTGAATTGCTGGAACATATTCCTGGTGTTCAGCTGAGCAAGCTTAATGACAAATATTGTTGTGGCGCCGCAGGTAGTTACATGCTGCAATATCCAGATGTGGCAAATCATCTGCTTGATGATAAAATAGATGAGATTTCACACAGGCAATATAGTACGCTTGTATCATCAAATATTGGTTGTAGCTTACATTTTAAGCAAGGACTTGAAAAACACCATGCGACATCAGGGCGAAAGATAGAGGTGATTCACCCTATTCGTCTATTAGCACGTCAATTAGAGCGTTAAGCGTTATGCGTTATGCGTTATGCGTTATGCGTTATTAAAGATTGTAGTTTAAAATTAATTTAGGGTAGAGAGGTCTCCATGTCATCATCTCAGCGACAGTATTCAGCACTTGATCAATTTCTGTTTCACATTGATAACGGGGTAAGAACACTTTTGGGTGCACCTGAAGTGACAGAAAAAAAAAATCCTGCGGATGAGCAGGCTGAGGGAGAGCTCAGTGATTCTGATAAAGATTTGGCTGGTCGCTTAATGCGTATCAATCACGCAGGTGAAGTCTCTGCTCAGGGGCTTTATCAAGGGCAGGCACTGACAGCCAAGCTGGCTGAAGTACGAGAGCAGATGAATCGTGCCGCACAGGAAGAAAATGATCATTTAGACTGGTGTGCCAGCCGTTGTAAAGAGCTGGGCACACATGTCAGTTATTTAAGCCCTTTTTGGTATATGGGCTCTTTGACGATTGGTGCTGTTGCTGGAAAAATTGGTGATAAATGGAGCCTGGGCTTTGTTTCTGAAACAGAACATCAGGTCGTGCGCCATCTGGAAGAGCATTTGGCTCAACTCTCACCTGATGATGATAAAAGTCGTGCCATATTGGAACAAATGAAAGAAGATGAGTTACGTCATGCTGTCATTGCTGAAAACGCAGGTGGTGCTGATTTACCTGCCGCAGTAAAATTAGCAATGAAGATCAGTTCTAAGGTAATGACTAAGGGGGCTTACTATCTTTAAAACTATGATAGTTAAATAAAGAAATCAACAAAACTTCTTTGCTCTTGAAGCGTGCTGCTATTTTGAATTTTTATGTAAGTATCCTGAATATTCTGGTCAAAAAAAACAACTTCCGGAGTATTTTCATCAATATATTCTGTTTGTTTTTCTCTGACCTGTTGAGGAATTTCCACACGGGCCTGCGCTTCCATTCTTGATACCTGTGCTGCCACAGAACGGTCCTGCGATGAGGAATCAACCGGTGCTGATGCCGCTCTGCAAATTTGTTGTGCTTTTCTTAAGGTTGCCTGAGGATCACCTGCTAGCGCTGAGGTATCAATATTAACATCACCGCCCACTGCATAACGGTTACCATCCGGGCCGGTTTCAAATGAAAAATTTGCGCCAGACTGTGCCAGACTGCCTGCAGCAGACAGATGCGCCTGTTCATGACCTCTAACCGCTGTATCACGCCGTTTTAATTCTTCAATTTCTAATAATTCATCATCTGACAGCTCTTCACTGGATAAGGGTTTCTCTTTGGCTGAAAGCTCCTCATCAGCTAAAAACTTCTCACTTTCAGAAGAATTTTCTTCTAGCAATATTTTATCAGCTAAAGGATTTTGTTGTTTGCCGGCTAAAGACTTTTCACCTGATAGAGGCTTAATAATATCAGCTTCATATTGTTTTGTTTGAGTCGAACTTTTATCTTCAAATGGATCCGGAATATTTAGAGCCGCACGAGCTTTATCAAAAAAAGTAAAACTATCTATACCCCTGACCTATGAAAATGCTTGATTTTCATAGAGAAGAAGATCAAAATTATCCAATGACGCAAATTACTCTCACAGCCCATGAAA
>JAIVER010000220.1 GCA_023864145.1 Thiohalomonas sp.
TACCCAGTATCAGGATATAAACAAAAGATGAAAGTCCAACACGCGTACCAAAATCACGTGCACAGCGGTAACTGGCTTCACTCAATTGTTCTGTTGTTAAACTTTCAACATGGCTTGTATTGATATAAAAGGGATATAATTTCATCAATTTTTTTATCTGTTTTTCAGACATTATATTCCTTCAATTTTCTCCATAGTGTTGATTTATTAACACCTAAAATTGAAGCTGTTTTTTCACGGTTATCATTATTGGCCTTCAAGAGTTTAAATATATAACGTTTTTCCAACTCTGCAAGGGTGGGTTGATCGTTGTCGATGGTATTTGCATCATTTTGGCCTGGAGGCTGGACTGAAATTGGAATGTCGTCTAAATGTAAGGTTTCATTATCAGATAAGGCAACGGCCCGTTCAATAATATTGCTTAACTCTCGCACATTGCCCGGCCAGTGATAGGTTGTTAATAATTGCGCAGAGGATTTGTCAAAGCCTTCAATGGTGCGCTTATATTTTTCGGCAAAGCGTTTTATCATCACTTCTGTGAGCAGCGGAATATCTTCCAGGCGAGTGCGTAAGGGAGGTACTTGAATATTGATCACATTTAAACGGTGATATAAATCGTGCCTGAATTTACCTTCATGTACCATTTTATCCATAGGTTGATTGGTGGCGACCACAAAGCGCACATCGATATCAATGGTTTCAAGCCCTCCAACACGGGTGATCTGCTGCTCCTGTACCACACGTAATAATTTGGTCTGCATGTTATCAGAGATATTACAAATTTCATCGAGAAACAGGGTGCCGCCTGAGGCTGTTTCTAATAGTCCTTTTTTTTGTTTATTGGCACCAGTAAAAGCGCCTTTTTCATAACCAAATAATTCACTTTGTAACAAGCTGTCGGTTAAGGCGCCGCAATCAATAACAATAAAAGGCTTGTCTGCTGATTGACTTTGAAAGTGAATGGCTCTGGCGACCAGTTCTTTTCCGGTACCTGATTCACCCTCAATAATGACATTACATCGAATATCGGCAATTTTATTGATGATGTCATAGACTTTCTGCATATTACCGCCAGTGCCAATCAGACGATCGCGATCATCCTGAGCCTGTTGTGCTTTGATGCGTTTTTTTAAGCGTGAATTTTCTGCTTTAAGGGAAAAAATGTTCAGTGCTTTATCAATGATGATTTTTAATTCTTCAATATCAAAGGGTTTTTTGACAAAGTCTGTGGCCCCAAGACGTAAGGCTTCGATGGCATTATCTACATTTGAATAGGCGGTGATCACAATGACTGGGATTTGTTGATTCATCTCTCGTATTTGTGCCAGCACTTCAGCGCCGCTCAGTTTGGGCATCTGCATATCAGTGATAACGAGATCGGCGCTTTCTCTGGAGAAATAATTCATTGCTTCAATAGGATCAACAAATATCTGGCAGTCATAGCTGTCATTGAGATAGCGAGCCATTAATTGACCTGCTTTGGGCTCATCATCAATAATAATTAGTTTTTGTTTCATCGTATTGTTTGGTCGGTGTTTTGTGCGTTGCTTATTGGACTTTCGTTTTTGCTTTTGATAGCGCTTTTACTATCAAATATGGGCAATATTATGTTAACAACAGCACCGCACCCTGGAGCATTTTCAATGCTTAATTGTCCCTTATGATTTTGGATAATTCCCAGAGAGATAGAGAGACCCAGCCCGGTGCCCTGACCAACTTCTTTGGTGGTAAAGAAAGGATCAAAAATTTGATCTTTTATTGCTTCATCAATACCGCTGCCATAATCCCGAATAGTTAATACTATATTTTGTGAGTCATTCTTTTGTGTCATAAAGCTTAGAGAGACATCAATTTGCTTTTCTTGTGAACGAGGTGAAGTGAGTGAACTTGCCTGTATCGCATTGAGCAGAATATTAACCAGTGCTTGTTGTAATTTACCTTGATCGCCGAGGATCATAACACTATCTTGCGCAACAATAGCATCAATGCCGATAATTTTTACTTGCGCTCGTTTTGCTTCTTGTTTAACCAGTCCTTCTAAGTTTTTTAATAAGTCAGCAAGATGAATCGGAGAAAAGATTTTATCAGGTATTTGTCGTGAAAAACTTAACACGCCCTGCACAATTTCTGAGGCTCTGAGTACTTCTTCATCCAGAGAGTGAATATCTTCAAGCATAGTCTTTTGTATTTTATCTGGATTTTTTTCTAAGTCGCGGCGAATTAAGCGGGATAAAGAGCGAATATTGTTGAGTGGGTTATTAATTTCATGACCAATACCTGCAGCCATTTGTCCAAGACTGGCGAGTTTGGCGTTTTGTATCATCATATTTTCAGCTTTGATCCTTTTCTGACGCGCTTCATCCAGTTTTTTTGCCATATAGTTAAAGGATTCGGAAGATTCCTGAATTTCAGTAATATTACTTTTTATTGCCACAGCCGGCTTACCATCAGCAAATGTTTTTAAATTATCTGCCAGATGTAAAATGGGAGTTGAAATGGCCCTTGAGGCAAAATGTGCTAAAAATAAACTGCCCAGGGCCGCAATACAGGCTAATATCCAGATGCCGGTGCGGATCCGCTCAAAAGGAGCGGTAAAAGCAGTGTCCTGCACTTCATTAATAATAATCCATGAGGTTAATGATGCGGGATAAGGAAAATATTCAATGTAATAAAAATGTTTATTACCAGCTTTATTGGCTATTGAGCCATAGGGTGCTTCCTGATAAGCATCCCAAATGACACCGTGTGCAAAATCCTGTAGCTTTTCTACTGTTGATTTGAGTTCGGCAAAGCGTAATAACGTATTATCATTATAAAGAATCTGGCCATTGCGCACGGTGTTTTCTTCATCAACTTCTGCTATCAATAATTGTCCATCATAAAGACGTGTGGCCAGCTTCAGTACCTGGTCAATATTGGCTCCCTGAATCGCAACAGTTAAATACCCCACTCTTTGACCATTGTAATTTAAAGGGACGACACCATCAGGTATGACAATATTATTTTCCTGCCCCATTTCATCACGGGTTTGGGGCAACTCAATAAAGCTGACATGATTATCTGGTAATTCAGTCAATAGTTTAAGCTGTTCAGATTGAACAATCTCTTTGTCCATAATTGAATAGGGCTCAAAGCCTTCATAGCGGGTGATACTTTCCCGAGCACTACGTATTTTAAGCAGGGTATTACCACGAATATCTAATATTCTAAAGGTATCAAATAAAGTGATCACAGACTGATATTGGCGTAAAAAAGCACTTAAAATATAAAGTTTTGAATCATAATCAATATGTTGTTCATTGAGCCGTGCTTCTTCGAGAACCGGTAAAAACTCCTGCATTGCCTGGGATTTAGGTAATTTGAGGATCAAGCTTTGATCGGCTTGCAGGCTGCGAGTGATTGCAGTAGAAATATTTTCCAGGCTA
>JAIVER010000221.1 GCA_023864145.1 Thiohalomonas sp.
CATGGGCTGTGAGAGTAATTTGCGTCATTGGATAATTTTGAGCTTCTTCTCTATGAAAATCAAGCATTTTCATAGGTCATGGGTATATACAGCTTATTCACCGCTTCAATATCACACACTTTGTTTTTTCCAGATTGAAGCTGTTTCTTAAGAAAGACTAATTTCTTTTGCAAAGTGTATTCATTTTCGATGGCATTATAGGCATGACTTTTTATTTTCCGTCTCACTTTATTCATATCGTATAAAACATGGAAACAATCATCTCTTTGTTGGGCATCTGGAAAAACCTGTTTGACGCCACAAGCAATTCCAGGTGCTGCATCTTTAACAACAATGTCTAAATTCAATCCTTGTGATTTGGCTCGTTTTAAGACCATCTCCCAATCTTCTGTGGAGGGACTCTCGCATAATTCAAGTGAATGCAGGAAACCACTGTCTAAATCAACTCCCGCTAAAACAGGTGAGCTTTGACTGTACATTTCATCGACTGCAGCGACTTTGATTAATGAGAAATCAACCTTGTTATTAAATTGTCTTGCCTTCTCCTGTGCTTCAATAAGCAATGGACTTGACCAGTACAGATTGTTTCCATGTTTTATACGATATGAATAAAGTGAGACGGAAAATAAAAAGTCATGCCTATAATGCCATTGAAAATGGTAATTGATGAAACACTATTATACTTTTTTTAAGTCGTTCACATACCAATCCATTGCCTCTTCCAAACCGGCATCAATCACATGTGTAGGCTGATAGCCTAAAAGGTTTTGTGCCTTGCTGATATCTGCCTGAGAATGTCTCACATCACCAGCACGAAAATCCCGATAAACAGGCTCATTTTCTTTAAGTTCGGGAATTCTGGCTTTGAGTTTATCCTGAATAAAATAATATAACTCTGTCAATGTAGTCCGATGATTTAAAGCCACATTATAGACCTGATTTGCAGCCTCTGGATTCTGTGTTGTCGCAGCAAGAATATTCATCTGCATGACATTTTCGATATAACAAAAGTCCCTGCTGGTTTCTCCATCACCATTAATATACACCGTTTCATTTTCCAGAATAGTAGCCACCCACTTAGGGATCACCGCGGCATAAGCACCGTTAGGATCCTGGCGCTGCCCAAAAATATTAAAATAACGCAAACCAATTGCTTTAAAACCATAGGTTTTAGCAAAAACTTCAGCATATAATTCATTAACCAGTTTGGTGACAGCATAGGGAGATACTGGAGTGCCGATTTTGTCTTCAACTTTAGGTAAGTCTGGATGATCACCATAAGTTGAACTGGATGCAGCATAAACAAAGCGGGAGACTTCAGCATTTTTTGCTGCGACCAGCATATTTAAAAAGCCGGAAATATTATTTTCATTGGTGGTTATCGGATCTTCAATCGATCGAGGTACTGAACCTAAGGCCGCCTGATGTAAAACATAATCAACATTTTCACAAGCTGCTTCGCACGTTTTCAGATCACGCATATCCCCTTCAATAAAGTTAAAAGAGTCCCATTGCGATTCAGAAACAAGTTCTCTCACTTGGTCAAGATTGTGTTGATGACCTGTCGAAAAATTATCAAGACCAATAACCTTCTGCTCATTGACTAATAGGGTTTCCAATAAATTGGAACCGATAAAGCCTGCGACGCCAGTAATTAAGCATGTTTTTGGGGTTTCAGCAAGTTGCTTTAGTGTTTGTTCGTATTTATACATGTTCTATTTTACCGAGATACTGATTTGAATTTAATATAGGACATAGCCTTTAAAGCAACCCCCTCAATCCCCCTTTGAAAAAGGGAGAAGTTAAAACTTATAAGCGAGCATCTACTTCATCTGCTTTTAGTAAGTACTTAATATCATATAGAACATGATTATTTTTACCTAAGTTATGGATAGCTGCAGCACCCATTTCTTTAAATTGATCATGAGAAACGGCCAGTATAATTCCATCATAACTACCATTTTCCAGTCTCTCAATCGGGGTAATATTGTATTCATGCTGTGCTTCTGCTGTATCTACCCAGGGATCATAAACATCAATATTAGCACCATATTGATCCAGTTCTTCAATCATATCTATCACACGGGTGTTTCTAAGGTCGGGACAATTTTCTTTAAATGTCAGTCCCAAAATTAAAATATTTGCTTCGGCAATATGAATACGCTTTTTCAACATCAGCTTGATGACTTCTGAAACAACATAACTGCCCATATTATCATTTAAACGACGACCAGCCAGAATCATTTCCGGATTGTAACCAATTTCCTGGGCTTTGTGTGTTAAATAATAGGGGTCAACACCAATGCAGTGTCCGCCCACAAGACCAGGACGAAAAGGCAGAAAGTTCCATTTAGTACCTGCGGCTTTGAGTACTTCTTCCGTATCAATACCCAATCGATTGAAAATGAGGGCAAGCTCATTAATCAAAGCAATATTGACATCTCTTTGTGTGTTTTCAATCACTTTAGCCGCTTCAGCTACTTTTAAACTACTGGCTTTATGTGTTCCTGCGACAATCACACTTTTATAAAGACCATCAACATAATCAGCAATTTCAGGTGTCGAACCAGCAGTTACTTTTAATATATTGGTCACCCGATGCTCTTTATCACCCGGATTGATGCGCTCTGGACTATAACCTGCATAAAAATCCTGATTAAATTTCAAACCGGATGCTTTTTCAATTTCTGGAATACAAACTTCTTCGGTTGCTCCGGGATAAACAGTAGATTCATAAATTACCACATCCCCTACTGAAACCAGAGTGCCCAGCATTGCACTCGCTTTGATTAATGACGTTAAATCTGGATTTTTATTTTTATCAATCGGGGTCGGCACAGTGACTATATAGACATTGCAATTTTTTAATTCATCTTCAGCAGAAGTATATTTCAACTGTACTGCCTCTTTTAATTCTTCATTACTAACTTCTAAGGTGCTGTCAGTTCCTAATATTAAGTCTTTTACCCGGGGCTCATTAATATCAAAACCAACAACAGGCATTTTTTTCCCAAACTCAACAGCAAGGGGAAGTCCAACATAACCCAAGCCGATAATAGCCAATTTTGTGGTATCTAAAGTTATCATTACTCAATCCTGATTATTTTTGTATATATTGATTGCTTATTTATTACTTATTCAACTCAAAATATCTATCAGTCAAATCCTATATCCATGATCTATTAAAATGCTTGATTTTCATAGAGAAGAAGATCAAAATTATCCAATGACGCAAATTACTCTCACAGCCCATGAAAAATTAGCTTTAGAAATGCAACATAAGCATTCTGGAAATGGAAAGAACGAGATAGAATCAAAGCCATCCTACTTTGCTCTGAAGGCTGGAAGGTTCCCATGATCGCTCAGGCTTTAAGAATTCATAAAACCAGCATATTACGTCACATTAAAGACTACAAAGGCTCA
>JAIVER010000222.1 GCA_023864145.1 Thiohalomonas sp.
AAATTAATGAGTTTTTTGATGAAATTTTACCGAGCATTGGAAAATCATTAGATTCTCGAATTAATGATAATTTCCAAGTGTTCGATCCTGGATTTTCAAGTTGATTGGGTATATATTATTTTTGTAACTATTTCAGTGTCTATTCCTAAATAACGCTTGTTAAGCCCATGCTCACTTATTTTTCTAACTTTGAGAACTCGCTGCGCTCAGACAATCAAAGTCAGAAAAATAAGCAACCACAGGCTTTTTGTAAATTATACGCTGAATAGTTACTTATTTTTAAACCTTATTGCTTTAAACCTAAATAAATCAGTTGAACCTACTGCGAGCGTTCAAGGCACTGAATCTTCAAGACTTTTCAGAGCATTTTGAATTCACCCGTAGGGTGACTACGAATAAATCCAAAATAACCTGCAAAGCCTTGAATCTCCAGCACTTTGATCGCTCGCAGTAGGTTCAACTGATTTATTTAGGTTTAAAGAAGTAACTTTAATTATCAAGGAATATTATGACAGCTCTTATTTGTGGCTCGGTTGCCTATGATCATATTATGGTTTTTCCCGATTATTTTAAAAACCATATTTTACCGGACAAAATTCATATGTTGAATGTGTCCTTTCTGGTGCCTGAGATGCGTCGGGAATTTGGTGGTTGTGCTGGTAATATTGCCTATTCACTGAATCTTCTTGGCGGTGATGGAGTACCAATGGCAACAGTAGGAAAAGATTTTGCAGCCTATGCTCAATGGATAGAAAAATGCGGTATTTCCAGCCAATACCTTAAAGAAATTGAAACCAGCTTTACTGGCCAGGCGTTTATTACCACTGATCAGGACGATAATCAGATCACTGCATTTCATCCTGGTGCAATGGGTGAGTCCCATCAAAACAAAGTATCTGATGCACAAGGCATTACCATTGGTATTGTCTCCCCTGATGGCCGTGTCGGCATGATTGAACATGCTCGACAATTTGCAGAAGCGGGCATTCCTTTTATTTTTGATCCCGGTCAGGGCATGCCTCTGTTTGATGGAGATGATTTAAAAACCTTTTTAAAACAAGCGACCTGGCTTACGGTTAATGACTATGAAATGCAGTTGTTTTTAGATAAAACAGGGATGACTCCTGCTGAAGTGGCAGATCAGGTAGAAGCTTTGATCATCACTCGCGGCAGTGCAGGTTCTGAAATTATCACTAAAGAAAAAAATATTATGATCCCGGTTGTTGATGTAGAGGAGCTTCTTGATCCAACAGGTTGTGGTGACTCCTTCCGCAGTGCCTTACTTTATGGATTAATGAATGGTCTGGACTGGGAAGTGACAGGACGTATTGCCAGTTTATTAGGTGCTATTAAAATCGCCCACCACGGCACTCAAAATCATACGTTTACTATGGAAGAGTTCAAAGCTCGTTTTGAATCCGTTTTTGATATGAGCTTTTAATAATTGAGCAATATCAGGGCAAAAGAAGGGGAACTTTTGTCCTGATAATAAGGGCTGTTTTTTTATCCCCCCCCCCCCCCCGGTATTCTTAAAATTAATGATATTTGACTACAAATCGGCATACATCAATCAATATGTCAGCCAAGTACTACAAATCCTGATAAAAATTCACTTTTTTTGTTTATCTGTATTGAATCAATAAATTGATAAGCGTATAAATAAATTATCTGCTAATTAAATTTAGTTCAGAGGGTTTTGTCAGTAAAAAAATATTTCGGCATTACTCAGTTATTCTTACTTTTTTAAAGGATATAAAAATGGAAAAACGTGAAACAGGCAAAGTAAAATGGTTTAACAATCCCAAGGGTTTTGGTTTCATCGTTCTTGAAGATCATGATGATATTTTTGTTCATTTTCGTTCGATTCGTGGTGAAGGATACCGTACTTTAAAGTAAGGTGCTGATGTTGAGTTTAACCTTGTGACGGGACAAAAAGGTTTGCAGGCAGAAGATGTTGCTCCGCTGGATGAAGCGCATTAATTTTATTTAAAACGTAAGCTCATATTTTGCATGTATTTGTAGTATCTTAAATACAAATACATTGTCCTTATAAATTTCCAAACTGTAACCATTGCGCTGCAAACCTGGTTCAACACCCCTTAAAACAAAAAATTGCTAACTATTCAGTGTCTTATTTACAATAAGCAACCATGGGCTTAAGAAGCGTTATTTAGGAATACACACTGAATAGTCACCTTTTTTTTACCATTCATCTAAGTTGCCCGGCTATTTATGTTATTATCGGCATCCATATCTATTCTCGATTAAAAAAGAGCTATTATTATGAGTAATGAATTAGCGTCCTTATACCTGAATAAAGGTCGGGAACGCCGATTAAATCAAGGGCATCTTTGGGTCTACAGCAATGAAATCGATACCCAAAAAACATCCTTAAAGAGCTTTACTCCAGGCGAGCAAGTGGTGGTGCACTCACATCAGGGTAAGGCGCTTGGTATTGCTTATATTAATCCTCACTCACTGATTGCCGCCCGTTTGTTTGGTGAGTCGCCAGACATCGGTATTATTAGATCGCTCATTGTTTGTACACCGTATCAAAATTGCCCTGTCGCTTAGAGAAAAATTATTTGCCAAAGCATTTTATCGACTTATTTTTGGTGAAAGTGACTTATTACCCGGTATTGTGCTTGATCGTTTTAATGATATTTTAGTGCTGCAGATCACTATAGCAGGCATGGAACAGCAACGTCAGGCACTGGATAAAGTGCTCGAACCTACGACAATTCTCATGCGTAATGATCTCAAAATGAGAACACTGGAGGTCTGGAGCTCTATAGTGAAGTGGTATTAGGTGAGCTGTCAGGACTGACTGAGATTGAAGAAAATGACATGCGTTTTCAAGTGGACTTAATCAAGGGGTAAAAAACCGGCTGCTTTTATGATCACCGTATGAATCGTGCACGTGTGCAGCATTATGCTAAGGATAAGCGTGTGCTTGATTTGTTCTCCTATGTGGGCGCCTGCTGGCTTGAGACACCCACTGCAGGTGCTAGTGAAGTCTTTTGTGTGGATGCTTCAGAGCAGGCCTTAGAGTACCTGGACAGCAGTGCCGAGATGAACAATTTTAAAAATATTACCAGTATTCGGGTAATGTCTTTGATGTGCTCAAGCATTTACTCCATGAAAAAGAAAAATTTGATATCGTAATTGTTGATCCCCCTGCGTTTATCAAACGAAAAAAGGAGTTCAAAGAAGGCATGAATGCTTATCGACGTGTTAATCAGATGGCCATGCAGTTATGTAGCCGTGACGCATTATTGGTGACGACATCCTGCTCGCATCATATACCCATGATCTATGAAAATGCTTGATTTTCATAGAGAAGAAGATCAAAATTATCCAATGACGCAAATTACTCTCACAGCCCATGAAA
>JAIVER010000223.1 GCA_023864145.1 Thiohalomonas sp.
TTTACCGAGCATTGGAAAATTATTAGATTCTCGAATTAATGATAATTTCCAAGTGTTCGATCCTGCATTTTCAAGTTGATTGGGTATAGATCATTTACCAGAGACTCTGTTGACACAACATCTCACAAAGTAGTTCTGGCAAAGCCGTGGGCGGGTAAGATGGAGCCATCAGCTTGTAAAGTGCCGTCAGCCTGTAAAGCGCTATCATTATAACCACCGAACCATGGCCAGCAAATAGGTACACCACCTCTAATAGCCTTACCATGCTTATAAATGGCTTTATCACTTAGCCAGAGGACAGGCTCAATTTGATCATGAGGCTGAAATTCGAGTACCTGACCACCATAAAGGCTGATAGCGGCACTTGCCCACTTATTATTAATCCTGATAATAGGAAAACGGGACAAATTTCAGCAAAGCTAAGGTTTTCATCGAGAGAAAATTGCTGAGATAATTTTTTGATCATAAATAAATAATTTCAACGGTTAATAAAAAGAGTAAAACTTGCTATAGTCAATATAAATCAATACCACCTAGTACCTCGACACATTAATTTTGATCAGTTGAATTTTCATTTTAAAAGAGGGCATTCTTCAACAGTCAGAAAAACTTCGAGACACCTTGTTGTTCTGTGTTTTCGTTTGATGAAAGATAATTTTTCAAGCATCAAAATCATTTGATGAACAGATGGTGGTGAAACATTAAAGTAGCGTTGAATATCGGCTTGTTCAGGAGGATATGCATTTACTTTTAAATAATAGTAAATAAAAGCCAGGTATTGACCTTGTTTTTCAGTATATTTTTTGTTTTGTGGATCGACATTAGTAGTCATCTATGATCTCATATCATGATAATTAATAATTGAGATAATGCCATGAATATCAAATATATTCTAGAGCTGACTGAAGAAGAACGTGTCTGTTTACTTGAATTAACGTCAAAAGGTAAAGGCAAGGCAAGAATGATCAAACGAGCCAATATATTGCTCATGGCTGATCGTCGTCAAAATGACGAAGAACAAATCGCTGAACTACTGTCTGTTGGTAGCTCAACAATCTATCGAACAAAACGTGACTTTGTAGAAGAAGAGCTTGAAGCGGCATTAGAGAAGGAAAACGTTTGGGACAGCCCAGAAAACTGGATGCAAACAGAGAAGCTTTACTTGTTTCTATTGCCTGCTCCGAACCACCAGAAGGCCGTTGTCAATGGACATTATCATTATTGACGGATGACCTCATTGGCTTGACTGAAGGTCAGCCAGTTTCCAAAGAAACCGTGCGTCGTCGATTGAAAGATAATGCACTCAAGCCATCGCAAAAGAAAATGGGCTGCATATCCAGTATGAATGCAGGCTATGTGGCTCAAATGGAGCATGTGCTGGATATTTACGCTGAAGCACCTGACAGTAAACGCCCTGTAATTAATTTTGATGAAGCCATGAAAGAATTAGTCAGCGATGTCAATAAAGCATTACCCATAAAACCAGGTCAACAGGCTAAAGTAGATTACGAATACAAACGTGTGGCATGGCCAATATTTTTATGTTTTTTGATCGCCATCGGGGATGGCGCAAAGGCAAAGTGACTCAATATAAAAAGTCACCTGATTTAGCTGAATGTATGCGGGATTTGCTTGATATACACTATCCAGATGTAAAGGTTGTTCGGGTGGTTATGGATAACTATTGTACACATCGTCCCGCATCATTATATAAGGCTTTTCCTCCTGAGGAAGCCCGTAGAATACCACGACGACTGGAGTTCAATTATACGCCTAAACATGCCCGTTGGTTAAATATGGTTGAGATAGAAATTGGTAATATGAATCAAGAGTGTTTGAATCGTCGAATGGAAGATAGAGCATTTCTGATAAGTGAATCAGCCGCATGGGAATCACAACAAAACCAGAAGAAAGCGACGATTAACTGGATGTTTAATGTGGATAGTGCCCGAAGTAAATTGACTCGGGCATATGACAAGTTAATCGGTCAAAATTAATGTCTTTAGGTACTACCTCACACTATATTCATTAATGACAATGGCACAGAATAAGGGAAATTGTAATGCGACGTCAATTACAAACAATAGCACTCTTCATCTTTTTTATATCAGGCTATCTACAGGCTGACATTGCAGTTTTAGTCCATGGCTATCATAGTAGCGGAAATACCTGGCGATATAATGGTATTACACAACTGCTGGGCAATAATGGCTGGAATGATGGCGGTTTTTATACTCTACAGGGTAATCATAATCTTTTTGGCAAAACGTTAAGTAATAGCGGTAAATATTTAGTCACGGCGGAACTGCCTTCTGAAGCACCGGTAGAAATTCAGGCGAATCTTCTCACTCAATATCTCAATGACATTAAGCATCGTTTTCCTCAGCAAAAAATTCATCTTGTTGCACATTCATCAGGTGGTATCGTTACACGTCTGGCTTTGGTCAATAATTACAGTCAAAACGAACAATTTAATGTGACTCAATTAATAACCATTGCAACTCCTCATTTGGGATCACCTATTGCTAGAATGGTCAACAGAGCATCTGATACGCCCATTGGCATCATTGCACCGCTTATTGGAGGTGATGAAATCAATCGAGCAGAAGTTCTTTATAAACAACTCAGCCCGGAAGATAAAAACCATTTTCTATTCTGGTTAAATCGTCAGGCCCATCCGCCGATGAAGTACACTTCAATTATCAGAGGTGATGGTTCAATTATGAAAGGTGATTGGCTCGTCCCTCCTGGCAGTCAAAATATGGCCCTTATTCCTACTATTGGAGTCAAAGCCCAAACAATCAGAACACCGGGTGATCATGATTTAAAATATGCAGATGGTTTTTTATTAGTCAGATTACTGCCATAGTTTATAAATATTGCACCTATGGAAGTAGAGTAAAAAAAGGAAAAAGCCTGCCCTACAGACTACCATTTATAGGGGCCGGACGCGAATAAACATAACCCTGAATGTAATCAACATTCAGTTCAGCAAGTAAGTCAACTGTTTCATGATCTTCAACATATTCTGCAATTGTTTTTTTACCTATCACTTTACTAATTTTATTAATAGATTTTACCATGGCATAGTTAACAGGGTTGGAGGTAATATCCTTGACAAACTCCCCGTCAATCTTGAGGAAATCAACAGGTAAATTTTTTAAGTAGCCAAAAGATGAAACGCCACTACCAAAATCATCTAATGCAAACTGACAACCCACATGATGCAATTCATCGAGAAATTTTTTCGCCTTTACTAAGTTTATTATATACCCATGACCTATGAAAATACTTGATTTTCATAGCGAAGAAGATCAAAATTATCCAATGACGCAAATTACTCTCACAGCCCATGAAAAATCAGCTCTAGAAATGCAACATA
>JAIVER010000224.1 GCA_023864145.1 Thiohalomonas sp.
TCATGGGCTGTGAGAGTAATTTGCGTCATTGGATAATTTTGATCTTCTTCTCTATGAAAATCAAGCATTTTCATAGGTCATGGGTATATAACGTTGACTTAGCTCTTTTTCTCTTGACCAGGTGATAAGCTCATGATTATCTCTTAATATCATGCGAAATAATTCGGCTAAATCTTCAGTAATGCGCTCTGCTACGTCAGGGCGGGTACGTGTCAGGCTGGCAATACTGTTCATGCTGTTAAATAGAAAATGAGGGCAAATTCTTGCTTGTAATAATTGTAACTTGGTACAACTCTCAGCTTCAATTTTTAGCCGCCACTGGTGTTGAATATAAAAATAACGTAATGCTAATGCGCCAATAATTCCGCCAATTAATAGATTATGCGCAAAAAACTCCCAATGAGAAGTTGTCGATATGATGTCAGTAATAGCGTATTTCTGCATAATATAAAAGGTCAGCTCACTGAGCACAATGAGCACAATGAGCACAATGAGCATTAATAATACGCTCAGATAGCTGCTGACGGCGATAAATTGTTGAGAATAATTTTAATAAAAGAGCGTAACAAACATAAAACACCACTGCACATTAAGGCATTCCACTGAATAAAAAGAGAGATCAGGGCTAAATTATTTCACCGTTGCTGTGCCATATTTAATGCTGCTAAAGTGAGAATAAAGGCGAGCAGCTCACCAATAATAACAACGGCAAAAACCATTTCCAGGGAACAAAAATCGGGTAAAAACAAGGAATTTTGTTCGCTGTTAATAGAAGTTGAGCTTCTATTTTTTAATTCAGGAAAACTCTTCAATGGTGATTTTCAACTTTGTAATTAATCGATTTTATTCAAAAATAGTCTGCCAGACTTAATATACTCAATAAAAAAATCTGTGAAAAGATGCATAAAATGATGATTTACTGATTATTTTATTAGATATCAGTTTATAATAACGACTTTTAAAATGCACCTAATGGATGAATAAATCACTATGTCTGATACCACAAAGAAATTATCGACTAAGATACAACAAGCTGAAAAACCCTGGAATGGTCGCTTTACTGAGCCGACTGATGCTTTTGTAGAGGCATTTACGGCGTCTGTTACTTTTGATCAGCGTATGTATCAACAAGATATTGTGGGTTCCATTGCTCATGCAAAAATGCTTGCATACATTGACGTGCTCACAGAAAATGAGTGTGAGCAGATTATTGATGCTCTGGGACAAATAAAGCAAAAAATTGACTCAGGGAAGTTCAACTGGTCTATCAAGCTTGAAGATGTACATATGAACATCGAAGCGGCATTGACTGATTTGATTGGTATAACAGGTAAAAAACTGCACACAGGGCGCTCTCGAAATGATCAGGTTGCCACCGATATTCGTCTTTATTTACGTGATGAAATTGATCTGGTGCTTAATGAGCTTAAACGTCTGCAAAGTGCGTTAATTAATCTGGCAGAAAATGAAGCCGATACCATTATGCCCGGTTTTACTCATCTGCAAACGGCACAGCCAGTCACTTTTGGGCATCATATGCTGGCATGGTTTGAAAATCTGGAACGTGATCGCAGCCGTTTTATTGATTGTCGCAAGCGCATGAATGTGATGCCTTTAGGTGCTGCTGCTCTTGCCGGCACAACGTATCCAATTGATCGTCCTTTTACCGCTGAGCTATTAGGTTTTGATGGTGTTTGTGAAAATTCATTAGATGCAGTCAGTGATAGAGATTTTGCTATTGAGTTAATATCTAATGCCGCATTATTGATGACACATCTGTCACGTTTTTCTGAAGAATTGGTTTTATGGGCATCGGCACAGTTTAATTTTGTTGAGATCAGTGATAGTTTTTGTACCGGCTCATCAATTATGCCGCAGAAAAAAAATCCTGATGTGCCTGAGCTGGTGAGAGGCAAAACAGGTCGTGTAAATGGTCATCTTATTAGTTTATTGACCCTGATGAAGGGACAACCTCTGGCCTATAATAAGGATAATCAGGAAGATAAAGAACCCCTGTTTGATACTATTGATACCATAAAAGGCAGCCTCAAGGTTTATGCTGATATGATGCAGCATGTTAGTGTTAATAAGGAAGCTATGCATGAAGCGGCTTTTCGCGGCTTTTCAACGGCAACAGATTTAGCCGATTATCTTGTTCGCTCTGGTCTTCCCTTCCGTGATGCTCATGATGTGGTTGGTAAGGCTGTTCGTTTTGGAGTGGACAGCAAACGCGATTTGTCAGAGTTCTCTTTGCAGGAATTGCAGCAGTTTTCTGATCACATTAAGGATGATGTCTTTGCCGTGCTGACATTAGAGGGTTCAGTTGCAGCACGTAACCATATTGGTGGTACAGCGCCTGAGCAAGTTCGTGCGTCGGTAAAACGTGCTCGACTCAGAATGGCGGATTAAGTAATTATGGCCTCAACACTCCTAACCTGTTAATTGCTCAGTCAGGTGTTAGTAAGGTGTTTGAGGAGCCATCTCACTAGCTGCGCGATTTAAAAACATATTCACATCATCGCCTTTTTGCCACTGACTGATGCCATAAAAAATATGTTGGGCATCAATAGTTATATTGCGTAATCTGTCATTAATTTTTCTGATCAATACTTCTGCTGATTCATAAACTGTTTCAGGCAAGAGCAGAACAAAGTCAAATTCATTTAGATGGCCCACAATATCTGCCCAACGTATTTGATCTTTTAATAATTGACTGACCATCAGGCGGAACTGCTCAATATTTTCTTGTTCCATTGCTGCAGAGCATGCTTGATAATCAATAGTCATTAAGACTATTGATAAGGGATTATTGTAGCGGCGGCTTCTGGAGACTTCTGAATTTAATGTCTGAAACATGCTGTGCTGGCTTAACATGCCGGTAACAGAATCATGAGACATTTTATGACTGATAGTCGTTTCTAATTGCAGTAGATGTTTTTCCGTCTGGACTAAGGTACTCACATCATTGTAGTATTGAACGGTAAATTTTTGTTCAGGATGATCAAGTTCATTACCATCAAGCATCATAACATCATGTAATTCAATCCATTTATTCAGAATACCTGAAAATATTTCAATTCGAGCAGAGCTGTTCAGTATTTGTTTTATACAGGGCTCTTGTCTGTTATCGGCTGTTCGGCCGATTAACTGTTGTCTCTCCATGCCTAAAAAATCACAAAAAGATTGATTTATCCAAAAAATAGACTGATTCTGATCAAAAACAACCACAAAGAGGATGTACTGTTTTCTAATAATTTCAAACACAGTGGTGAATTTATATCTGACATCATTTATACCCATGACCTATGAAAATGCTTGATTTTCATAGAGAAAAAGATCAAAATTATCCAATGACGCAAATTACTCTCACAGCCCATG
>JAIVER010000225.1 GCA_023864145.1 Thiohalomonas sp.
TGCCACAATTACTGGCCATCAAATGTCCTGATAAACTTGATGGTTTGTTAACCAATGTTCCATGGCAAAGAAATAAAGCTGTCACTGCAGGTCGAATACGTTTAGGCTTGCTAAAGTATTTTTCGCAGGTTCGGATCAGAGACGGGTGGAACCTAAAGTCCCAAAAATTCCAGCAGCCTGACACGGATATATTGAAGCAATTTGAAGTATTTGTATAAACACACCTCAAATCTGCTTGTTACAAATAATTTGTTAAAGAACATTTGAAAAAAACAGGTCACTCAAGGGTGAGCTGTCGCTCTAAACTTTAGGTAAAGTAATAATAGAAAATGCCCCTTTCATTTATTTGTTTTAAAAAAACACTTGACAAACTACAGGTGCGGCATTATCACTAAATAAGGTTTAACAAGACAGAATTAAAGGATAAGTTAACGTTAAAATAAGAGTTGGAATATATTTTCGGCTTTGACTTATCCCGTATTAGCTTAAAATATTGTAAATAACAAATTAGACATTAAAGATAAAAAACTGAAAAATTATGGGTAAATCACTGGTTATTGTGGAGTCGCCTGCCAAGGCCAAAACAATTAATAAATATCTGGGTAAAGACTTTGTTGTTAAGTCCAGCGTTGGTCATATTCGCGATCTGCCCACCAGCGGCAGCAGCAGAAAAACAGCAATGCCCCCGAAAGAAAGGGCAAAACTGGCGGCACAATCACGTAAGTTACCTCCTGAAGAGCGGGAGAAGCGTAAAAAAGAACGCGCACAAAAAGCGTTGATTGAACGCATGGGAATTGACCCGGAAAATGGCTGGAACCCTCATTATGAAACTATGCCGGGTAAAGAAAAAGTCATTAGCGATTTAAAAAAATTAGCGAAAACATCTGACACCATCTATCTCGCGACCGATTTGGACCGAGAGGGAGAAGCTATTGCCTGGCATCTGAAAGAAACGCTGAGTGAATCATTAGGAAAGAATAATGACATCCCCTTTAAACGGGTTGTTTTTAACGAAATTACAGAGAAAGCCATCCACGAAGCCTTTGCGACTCCCAGCGAACTCAATATGGATCATGTCAATGCTCAACAGACCCGACGTTTTCTGGATCGAGTGGTAGGCTACATGGTGTCACCGCTATTATGGAAAAAAGTTGCCCGCGGCCTTTCTGCCGGCCGGGTACAATCTGTTGCCGTTAAGCTGGTGGTGGAACGCGAGCGTGAAATTCATGCCTTTAATCCACAAGAATACTGGGAAGTCTATGCTGACCTATTGACCAGCTCCGACGATGAAATAAAAGCTCAGGTACTCAAGTATCAGGGCAATGAATTTCGCCCCACCAATAAAGCAGATACCGATAATGCATTAAAAGCACTGGTTAATGCTGATTACACCCTCAGCAAACATGAAACCAGAACCAGCAGCAGTCGCCCCAGAGCACCATTTATTACCTCAACCCTACAGCAGGCTGCCAGCACACGCATGGGTTTTGGTGTTAAAAAGACCATGATGCTGGCTCAGCGTCTGTATGAAGCAGGTTATATCAGCTACATGCGTACTGACTCCACAAATCTGAGTACAGAAGCTGTTGCCAGCGGCCGTGATTATATCCAGTCCAATTTCGGTAAAAAATATTTACCTGAAAAAGCCATTGTCTATTCCAGCAAAGGTGGGGCACAAGAGGCTCACGAGGCCATACGCCCATCTGATGTTAATACCAGCTCTACAGATATCAATGGCGCTGATCGTGATGCTCAACATCTCTATGAGCTTATTTGGCGACAGTTTCTTGCCTGTCAGATGACTCCGGCTAAATATGAGAACACAACACTGACCGTCAGTGCCGCAGATTATGACTTAAAACTAAAAGGCCGCACCATCATCTTTGATGGCTGGACGCGCGTCATGAAAGCCATTGCCAAGTCTGCAGAAAAAGTCATTTTACCGCTGGTCAAAGAAGGCGAACAGTTCAAACTGCAAAAGCTATTGCCCGCTCAGCATTTCACCAAGCCGCCGGCACGTTTTTCAGAAGCCAGTCTGGTCAAAGAACTAGAAAAAAGAGGCATTGGCCGTCCGTCAACTTATGCCAGCATTATCTCCACCATTCAGGATCGGGGCTATGTCACCACGCAGAATAAACGTTTTTATGCGGAAAAAATTGGTGCCGTTCTTACTGAACGATTATGTGAAAGTTTCCATGAACTCATGACCTATAGTTTTACTTCTGATATGGAAGAGAAACTGGATGCCATTGCTTCCAGTGAAAAATACTGGAAGGATGTCCTTGATGCCTTTTATCAGGACTTTAAAGCACAACTGAACAAAGCGGATAGTGATGGCGACGAGGGCATGCGTGCCAATGATCCCACACCAACTGACATTCCCTGCCCTGATTGCGGTCGTCACATGATGGTTCGTACCGGCTCTACCGGTGTTTTTATGGCCTGCTCTGGTTATAGTCTGTCGCCTAAAGAACGCTGTAAAGGCACTCTGAATCTAATCTCCGGTGATGAAGCAGTTGATACGGAGCAGGATGATGAAGGCGAAGCAAAAGCATTGATTGAACGTAAGCGTTGTTCAAAATGTGACACTTCAATGGACAGCTATTTAATTGATGAGCAGCGTAAATTACATATCTGCGGTGATAATCCCGATTGTGACGGATTTATTGTTGAAGAGGGACAGTACCGTATTAAAGGTTATGACGGCCCGGTTATCGAATGTGATAAATGCGGCAGTGATATGCAGCTCAAATCTGGTCGTTTCGGCAAGTATTTCGGTTGTACCAATGATGACTGTAAAAATACCCGTAAACTGCTGAGAAACGGTGAAGCTGCGCCGCCAAAAGCTGATCCCATACAGATGAAAGAGCTGCCTTGTGAAAAATCTGACGGCTACTTTGTGTTTCGTGATGGTGCTGCAGGTGTGTTTATGGCATCCAGTGCCTTCCCTCGCTCCAGAGAAACACGGGCACCGTTGATCACTGAACTGATACCTCATAAAGATGAGCTGGATCCTAAATTTCTTTATCTTATCGAAGCGCCACTGGAAGATAATAAGGGCAACCCTGTTATGATCCGCTTTAGCCGCAAAAACAAAGAACAGTACGTCATGACTGAAAACAAAGAAGGCAAGGCAACTGGCTGGACTGCTCATTATCGTGACGGCAAGTGGGATATCGAATTACCCAAGCCTAAGAAAAAAGCCGCTAAAAAGAAAGCGGTCAAGAAAAAAGCAGTCAAAAAGAAGGCTGTAAAGAAAAAAGTCATGGCACAAAAAGAAGCATATACCCATGACCTATGAAAATGCTTGATTTTCATAGAGAAGAAGATCAAAATTATCCAATGACGCAAATTACTCTCACAGCCCAT
>JAIVER010000226.1 GCA_023864145.1 Thiohalomonas sp.
CTTTTAGTGCTTAGCTTTTCTGAGCCTTTGTAGTCTTTAATGTGACGTAATATGCTGGTTTCATGAATTCTTAAAGCCTGAGCGATCATGAGAACCTTCCAGCCTTCAGAGCAAAAGAGCTACAAAAAACAGAAGATAAAGTTGTTTTATATCCTTCTTTTTAAGTAACTACTCAGCATATTATTAACAAAAGTCTGTGGTTGCCTATTTTTCCGGCTTTGATTCTCTGAGCGTAGCGAGTTCTCAAAGTCGGAAAAATAAGTGACCATAGGCTATAACAACCCTTATTCAGCCTAATTTCTGCGCCATTGATGAAATTTTTCCAGCCATGAAATAATTTTTTCCGGCTTATGGGCCTGTTTCCATTGACCTGCCACATATTTATTAGCTTCTGCCAGTGTTGGGTAGATGTGGATAGTGGATAATATTTTATTGATACCAATACCATGCCGCATTGCTAAAACATATTCGGCAATTAAATCACCCGCATGTTCACCAACAATGGTTACACCAAGGATTTTATCTTTACCCGGCACAGTCAACACTTTAATAAAGCCATGTGCCTCTTCATCTGCTATGGCACGATCGAGAGCATCAATGTCAAAGCGACTCATTTCATAGGCAATATTTTGCTCATCGGCTTCCAGTTCATTTAATCCCACTCGTGCCACTTCAGGATCGGTAAACGTCGCCCAGGGGATCACCGAATAATTCGCCTTAAATGCTTTAAATCCTCTAAACAAACTATTCACAGAAGCATACCATGCCTGATGAGCGGCGGTATGCGTAAACTGATAAGGGCCTGCCACATCACCGCAGGCATAAATATTAGGATAGCGTGTTTGTAAGTACTCATTAACTTCAATAGTCCCTTGTTTAGTCAAGGGGATATCCAGATTTTCTAAACCAAAGCCACTCACGTTGGCTTTACGACCCAAAGCAATCAGTAATTCATCAAACCTGATAGGAATGGTTTCACCTTCATTATTAGTACAAATAAGGGTTTTATCGCCATCAATAATGGCAAATTTTTGTGCCTGATGCTGCAAACGTAAATCAATACCATCTTGTAAAAAACGGCTTTGTACAATATCAGATACTTCTGGATCTTCACGTTTCATAATTCTGGCATTACGTTCAACCAGAATAACCTGACTGCCAAGACGGGCAAAACTCTGAGCCAGTTCACAGCCAATTGGACCACCACCGAGGATTAAAAATCGTTTTGGCAATACTGGCAGATCCCAGAGGTTATCAGAGGTTAAATAGCCCACTTCCTCAAGACCTTCTAATGAGGGAACAAAGGGATGAGCACCGGTTGCGATCACTATATTTTTTGTTGTTAGTGAGCGCCCATTAACTTCCACACTGAAAGGTGATGTGATTGTTGCTTCACCTTTCAGACATTCGACGCCTAAGGAGGTGTAGCGCTCAACTGAATCATGAGGCTCGATCTGAGTGATAACACGTTTAACCCGCTGCATAATTTCTTTAAAGTTAAAATTGGCCTGTGTTTCCTCAAAGCCAAACTCTTTAGCACGTTCAATATGTGATTTAAACTTAACAGAACGAATCAATGCCTTAGATGGAACACAGCCGGTATTGAGACAATCTCCACCCATTTTATGTTTTTCGATTAAGGTCACTTTGGCTTTGACAGCTGCGGCAATATAAGAAGTCACCAGTCCCGCTGCACCACCGCCAATCACGATGATATTATGCTCAAAGGTTTTTGGTTTCTTAATACCTTTATAGAGTTGATTAGCCTGCATGATACTGATCATTTTTTTGGCTATAAAAGGAAAAATACCTAATAATGTAAAGGAAATAATTATTGGCAGAGATAAGATAGCAGACGCTGATTCCAATTGTGACAGCTGGGTTCCTGCATTCACATAAACTGCAGTGCCTGCCAGCATACCCAATTGACTGACCCAATAAAAAGTACCTGATTTTAAGGGTGTTAAGCCCATCACCAGATTGATCAGAAAGAATGGAAATATGGGCACCAGCCGCAAAGTAAAAAGATAAAATGCCCCTTCTTTTTCAATTCCCTTATTGATCCGTTCAAGATGACTGCCAAAACGATTTTGTACACTATCACGCAGTAGAAATCTGGACAGCAGAAAAGCCAGTGTCGCACCGATACTGCTGGCAAATGAAATTAGTATCAGTCCCCAGATAAAACCAAATACAGCACCACCAATCAATGTTAATAAAGTAGCTCCAGGTACCGAAAATGCCACAGAAATAATGTAGATAATAAAAAAACTGGCAGAGACAAGAAAAGGATGAGCCTGAAAATAGTCATTAAATTGAAGCTGGTTTTCTTTTAAATATGAAAAACTCAAATAGTGCTCAAAATCAAATGTAAAAAAAGGAATAATAGCGGTAATAATCAATAGTATAAGCACTATTTTCTGCACAGTCATTTTTTTTGATGACATACAATACTAACCTTTTCTCAAATATAATTTATTATTCCAGGATTATTATAGTCTCTACTAAGAAAGATTGATAGTGCGAGTACTACAGGTGCGAACGACGGTAATTACGTAATTAGTCAACTTAAGTAAAGAAATTTGTAATTACAACTAGTCAGCGTGTTATTTACAAAAAACAAGTGACCATTAGCTTAACAAACGTTATTTAGAAATTCACGCTGAGTAGCTACATAAATTTAGTGTTTTTTTTCGGCTAATCTTTTAACTTATGGATAGAAAATGCAGGAGCATTTCGATCAACATCCTGTGCCTTCTCATTAGTTACCCAGTTAATAACGCGCCCGTCAGGATTATCTTTTTGTACTTCATCACAGGTGTTAAGACATTGCCCGCACTGGGTGCAGGTAAATTTTGCTCGTTTAATACTCCGCGTATGCAGAGGCATGGGACAGCCACGATCACACTCTCGATCACAGGACTGACATAAATGCGTTCGGGGTTTATCAAAGCTCTTTACTATTGCCCATCCAGATAAGACTCTGAAAAATACCTACAGCACAGCCAAATTTACAAAACAGGTGACGTGCAAAAAAGAAATCAATGCTAAATATTGTCGTCGCGACGATAAAAAAGCGGATTGATCCAGCACCCACTTCAGCATGTAATAAATCAGGGATCAGTTCTTTAGGAGGCAATAAGTAACTTAAGAGACTAAAAGCCCAGACAAAGGCCATAGTAGCACAGGAAAGAAAGACCAGAAGCCAGGGTAATATACCCTTTGTTTTTTTACTGGCTTTTTCCCATAGGGTGAGGCGGTTTAACCTAGTTTAATCAGTTGAAAATAGGCTAAAATCACAAGTATTTGAAAAACAAGGATGAAATGATGGTTTTGCCACCCAAATCTGAT
>JAIVER010000227.1 GCA_023864145.1 Thiohalomonas sp.
TTTTACCGAGCATTGGAAAATCCTTAGATTCTCGAATTAATGATAATTTCCAAGTGTTCGATCCTGCATTTTCAAGTTGATTGGGTATAGGATTGTTTTTGTGAGTTTTTTGACAATTTTTTTATTAAATGAAAAAGTGATTATTCTAGGATAGTGATTAAAATAATTCTTCAGTCACGGCTTCAGTGTTTGAGCCGGAAGAAGTTTGTGAGCCTGACTCGATAGGGGTACGCTCTGGCTCAGTGCCTTCAATAAAAAATTCATATTGTGTTTTTTTCGAACTGCCTGATGCCAGTAGTCCTGTTTCAGAATCTATTTTTACGGTGACAATATTTTCAGGTTCTACTAAAGGCTGCTCTGGTGTGTCTTTTAAAGCAACTTCCATAAATTTCATCCAGATGGGTAATGCTGCGGTTCCTCCAAACTCTAGCCGCCCCAGTGATCGTGGTGTATCAAAGCCTACCCAGGCCGTGGCCATAACCTGGCGGTTAAATCCTGAAAACCAGGCATCAAGCTGATCATTGGTTGTACCTGTTTTTCCTGCCAGATCCTTTCTTCCCAGTTTGAGTGCTTTTCTACCAGTGCCGTGTGTGATCACATCACGCATAATAGAGGTCATTAAAAAAACATTGTCTTCTTCTAGAACACGAGGTGCATGCAGACTTTCATCTTCGGGGCATTTTTCAGCAGGATAGTCTTTGCTGCAAACGCTGGTATGTTCTTGTGTAAAAATAATAGAGTGATGCGGATCTTCAATGCGTTCAATAAACCATGGTTTTATGTCATAACCACCATTGGCTAATATGGCATAGCCTCGTGCTATCTGTATGGGAGTGAGGGTTGCGCTGCCAAGTGCCAGTGAAAGGTTCTTAGGTAGTTCACTTGCCATAAAACCGAATCGCTGAACATAATCGATGGCGTAATTGATGCCGATATCTCGCAGTATACGAATAGAAACCAGATTTCTTGATTTTATTAAGCCTTTACGTAGCCGTGTAGGGCCAAAAAATTTGCCGCTATAGTTATCCGGTCGCCAAAAGCCTTCAAGATAACTGTCTTTAAAAACCACAGGAGCATCATTGATTAATGTTGCTGTGGTATAGCCCTTGTTTAAAGCGGCTGAATAAATAAAGGGTTTGAAATTGGAACCGGGTTGACGTTTAGCCTGAATGACGCGATTAAACTTACTATGGTAATAATCATAGCCGCCGGTCAATGCATTTACGGCACCGTTTTGAGGGTTCAGTGAGACTAAAGCGGCAGAAGCTTCAGGCAGTTGAGCCAGTGCATATTCTGTATTTTTAAGTTGTTCAACAAAAATAACATCACCAATCTTGAAAACATCTTCAATTTTTTTTGGCTTCTTACCCATACGGCGGTCATTGATGTATTTTTGGGCCCATTTAATATGCTTCCAGCTTAAAGAAGCCGTACTGCCGTCTTTAAGTAAAATTTGAGCGTATTGTGTATTTTCTTGTTTCTTTTTTTTGTCATTTTTCTTAGCGTCCGTCTCTGGAGGTAACTCTATGATCGAAGTGACCAGTGCCGGTCTTAGATGACCTAGTGGTTTGAAGCTGTTTAATAAATCTAGTTGCTCCAAAATGGGTGTGTTAGCTATTAAGTCATAATGACCTAAGACACCTTTATAGCCATGTCGGTGTTCATAGGTCATTAATCCTAATCGAAGTGCTTGATTAGCTGCTGTCTGCATTTTACCAGAAATGGATGTGTAGACATTGAAACCTTTAGTATAGGCCTCATCACTATATTGTTCGACCATTTGAGCACGTACCATCTCTGCAATATAAGGGGCTTCTACCTCAATTTCAGGTGAGTGAATTTCTGCGTTATCGACCGTTTTAATCGCTAAGTTATATTGCTCTTGAGAAATATAATCTAATTTAAACATACGAGATAGAACATAATCTCTGCGTTCAGTTGCTCGTTTAGGATTGCTGACGGGGTTATATTTAGATGGTGCTTTGGGCAAACCTGCTATCATCGCATACTGCTCAAGTGATAGATCGCTTAACGTTTTGCCATAATAAACTTTAGCTGCTGCAGCAACACCATATGAACGATGTCCCAGATAAATTTTATTCATATAGAGTGCCATGATCTCTTGTTTTGACAGCTCTTTTTCAATCTTTAATGATAAAAAGATTTCATTGATTTTGCGCATATAAGTTTTCTTTCTGCTGAGAAAGAAATTTCGGGCAACCTGCATGGTGATAGTGCTGCCGCCTTGTCCCTTAGTGCCGGTTTTAATTAAATGGACAATTGCTCTGAGGATGCCCTTGTAATCAACTCCTGGATGATGAAAGAAGTTATCATCCTCAGCAGAAATAACTGCCTGAATTAATCTCTCAGGAATCTCATCATATAAGACGGGTTCACGTTTCTTTTCGCCGAAAACAGCCAATAATTTATTATCAGTTGAATAAACTCGTAACGGAACTTGTAGTTGTATATCTTTTAATACATCAATTTTGGGTAATTTAGGCTCAAGATAGAAATGAGCAGATGTGATCGTGATCACAGAAAACAGTGCAATTGTGAGAAAAAGTGTGAGGAGAGTCAGAAAAAGTTGGTATAAGCGGCGCATAATTGCTCAGGATGATGTTAATATAACTTTAAATAGTTTGTGTAATACACTTAATTATAGAGTTTTTTTTGTGATATCACACTCGTTTTTAGAAAAATATTTGCTTGCTCTCTTGATTATGTAATTTAATCATATATGATATGGATGTCATATAACTATATGAAGATGAAGAAAAATCTGTTTTTATGTTATGTTTTATTAACTCTAATCGTCATATTTTCAGCAAAAAAAGTTTTAAATAATTAATAAAAAAAGAAAAAAGGCTCTCGTTTTTTTAATTTATAAGCAGGTTCTTTCCTGGTTTAGAAAATAAATAACGTAACACTTTTGTTTATTGAATTAGCGGTCTATTTTTGAGAGACTCAGTTAATAATAATTAAATAAACTATCAATTTTTAATTGAAGCTTGCAAATTTAATCTAATACATTATGATTGTTATGTAAGTTGTTGAAATTTCATTCTGAATTGGTTTTTTTTCATCGTTCAGTGAATGTTTAAAACAAAGTTTGATGATATTTTTTTGAATAGTAAGTATATACCCATGACCTATGAAAATCCTTGATTTTCATAGAGAAGAAGATCAAAATTATCCAATGACGCAAATTAGTCTCACAGCCCATGAAAAATCAGCTCTAGAAATGCAACATAACCATTCTGGAAATGGAAAAGAACGAGATAGAATCAAAGCCATCCTACTTTGCTCTGAAGGCTGGAAGGTTCCCATGATCGCTCAGGCTTTA
>JAIVER010000228.1 GCA_023864145.1 Thiohalomonas sp.
CCTTTGTAGTCTTTAATGTGACGTAATATGCTGGTTTCATGAATTCTTAAAGCCTGAGCGATCATGGGAACCTTCCAGCCTTCAGAGCGAAAGTAGGATGGCTTTGATTCTATCTCGTTCTTTTCCATTTCCAGAATGCTTATGTTGCATTTCTAGAGCTGATTTTTCATGGGCTGTGAGAGTAATTTGGGTCATTGGATAATTTTGATCTTCTTCTCTATGAAAATCAAGCATTTTCATAGATCATGGGTATATATTTGATCTGTCCCGATGAAAGATATGGATCTGGTGGTAGGAAAGTTACAAGAATTATCCGCACACTCTGTTCATTTTGCGGTTAATGATTTTGGTATGGGTTATTCCTCTTTAAGTTATTTACAGAGACTCCCCCTTAACAACTTAAAAATTGATCACTCCTTTATAGCAATGATACAATCAGAAGATGATACCAATTCAATTATTATTGGCATCGTCGCAATGGCTAAAGAACTGGGTATGAACATCGTTACCGAAGGCGTTGAGAATGAAGTACAAATGAATTATGTCAAAGCCATTGGCTGCCCGACAGTCCAGGGTTATTGGTATGGACGAGCCATGCCTGCTGATGAGTTACAAGTCATAGCCTTAGAGCAGCTCACTCAATAGTTTAAAGTACGCCTGAACTTAGATAATCAATCATAATCCTATGAATAATTATGATACTCACCATTTCCCGGCACCATAACAGTGCATAATAAACTGCTTTTTAGCATAAAAAATGTCGTTTTTTATGCTATCATCAAGCCACTAAAAATTCAGATGCTGTAACGACTTACATTTGTAGGAAGTGGCATGCTTTTTGCCTTAAATATGCCGCCATATAAACCCATATTTAAATCGCTTGAGGTTAATTATCCTAAATTAATCTCAAGATATAAAATAAAATCGTATAATTCCAATTAATTTAGTCACTTAAGTCAAGGAACAATATAATGAGTGGAAATGAATCACGCCTTCAAGCAATTTACCAAATCACTAATCGTGAACCTGCTGACGTAGAAAAACCCGAGCCACTAAGCAAAATCTGGGCATGCGATGTCTTCAATCTTGCGAAAATGGAAGAGTCTCTTTCTAAAAATGCTTTTAAAGCAATGAAGAAAACCGTACATACCGGTGAGCCCCTTGATAAAGCAACGGCAGACATCCTTGCTGCAGCAATGAAAGAGTGGGCAGTTTCTAAAGGCGTAAAATTTTATTCCCATGTTTTCTATCCGTTAACCAATATCACTGCTGAAAAACATGATGGCTTCATTATTACTAATGCTGACGGCAATGCCATTACTGAGTTTAGCGGCAGCTTATTAATTAAGGGTGAGCCTGATGGTTCATCATTCCCCAACGGCAGTATCCGTATGACTAATGCTGCTCGTGGTTATACTGCCTGGGATCCCACCAGCCCGGTTTATGTGATGTATACAGACAACGGTGCAACACTGATGATTCCAAGTGTCTTTATGTCATGGACTGGTGAAGCCCTGGATAAAAAAATCCCATTATTACGCTCTAACGATGCCATGAACAAGGCAGGTAATAGAGTACTGTCATTAATGGGTGAAGAACAAATCGCACCTCTGAACTCAAGTTGTGGTGCTGAGCAGGAATACTTCCTGGTTGACTCTAACTTTGCTAATAGCCGCCCTGATTTATTATTAGCCGGTCGTACTCTATTTGGTGCTCCTTCTGCTAAAGGCCAGGAATTTGATGACCATTACTTTGGTGCTATCTCTGCTCGTGTTCAGGTCTATATGCAGGATATCGAAGATCAATTATATCGTTTAGGCATTCCTGCTAAAACTCACCATAATGAAGTGGCTCCAGGACAATTTGAAATTGCTCCTTATTATGAAGCAGCCAATGTTGCTGCTGATCATCAGCAATTATTAATGACCATTCTAAAAGCAACGGCTAAGAAACACGGTTTTGTTTGTCTGCTTCATGAAAAGCCATTTGCAGGCATTAACGGTTCAGGTAAGCATGTCAACTGGTCCGTGGGTAACGCCACACAGGGTAACTTGCTGGATCCCGGTGAAACACCACATGATAATTTAAACTTCCTGTTATTCTGCGGCGCAGTGATCCGCGGTGTCCATAAATTCGGCCCATTATTACGTGCAGTCATTGCTTCTGCTGGTAATGATCATCGTTTAGGTGCCAATGAAGCGCCTCCAGCTATTCTATCTGTTTATCTGGGCGATCAATTAGAAAAAGTATTCCAGGATATTAAAGACGGCAAACTAACTGCAAGCCAGGCTGCTGGTGAAATGGATCTGGGACTGTCTCAAATCCTTAACTTTGAACGTGATCCGGGTGACCGTAATCGTACTTCTCCATTCGCTTTCACTGGTAATCGTTTTGAATTCCGTGCGGTAGGCTCTGAGCAGTCAGTTTCAGGTCCTTTAGTGGCAATGAACACCATGCTGGCTGATTCTTTAAACTGGATTGCAGATAAACTGGAAGTTGCTCTTAAAGACAGCGATCAAACCAAGGCCGTTGTCAGTGTCCTTCAGGAACTGATGAATGACCATGGCAATGCGGTATTTGGTGGTGATGGCTATTCCAGTGACTGGCATAAAAGGGCTGTTGAAGAACGTGGTTTGAAAAACATCCCAAGCACAGCTGATGCCCTGCCTGTACTGCAGGAAGCTTCTGTTAAAGAGTTATTTGAAAGTACCGGTGTACTCTCTCCACTTGAATTAAGCAGTCGTTATGAAGTGTATGCAGAGCAATACATTCTATCACTTGAAGTAGAAGCAAAACTGGTGGTTGATATGGCCAAAACCACTATCTACCCTGCTGCCGTTCGTTATTTATCCGATCTTTCCATGGCCAGCGCCGGCATGTCTGAGATGGGTGTTGATATGGACAACTCAACAGCACAAGCCGTTGCAAGCGCAAGCAATGCTTTGATGGCAGGAGTCAGTAAGCTCAGTGAAGCAATGGCAAAAGAAGACTTTGCCTCCACAGACGAGCACATGCAGTATTTTGCCAATGATATTCTGAGCTTAATGAATGAAGTTCGTGCTTATGCTGATACCCTGGAAACAGAAGTAGCTGATGAACTATGGCCTTTGCCTAAATACCAGGAAATGTTGTTTATTAAATAAAAAGCAAATAATTAACTATTGAATGCTTTACCGTTTGTATGAACGCTAAGCAGAATATTAGTTCAGCCATTTTCAAGTTGATTGGGTATAGACGAGCCGCCACTTTTAGTGGTTAGCTTTTTTGAGCCTTTGTAGTCTTTAATGTGACGTAATATGCTGGTTTCATGAATTCTTAAAGCCTGAGCGATCATGGGAACCTTCCA
>JAIVER010000229.1 GCA_023864145.1 Thiohalomonas sp.
TTTTCATGGGCTGTGAGAGTAATTTGCGTCATTGGATAATTTTGATCTTCTTCTCTATGAAAATCAAGCATTTTTATAGGTCATGGGTATACAATTAATAATGTAATAAATTTAGATAGATAAATATTTAAACCAAATTCCATAAAATAATAGGGACAGATCAAATATAAGCAATTTGCTTTACATTTAGGCACACCTTAACCTCAGAATATTTAAATTCTGAAAAACTGTATTGAGTGGTGATTTTTTTAGGCTGAACCATGTAACCCTTGGTTTGCCAATATCTTTGCGCTAAACTCTATTTTCTGGGAAGTCGTTAAATCAGTGTTGTGTAAGCCTGCCACGGGTATTGCTCCTGGATAAATTGTCTGGTAACAATATTATCTCAGAACACGGGTTTGATGACTTCCTTTTTTATTGCTGCGCTCAGGAAACTGTAAAGCGGGGTTGAGCTGTCCCGATTATGGCATACTTTTAGTAACTGTCGACAAAACGAAGATTACTGACTTTGGGAGATTAAGTCAGTACCAGCTGCCCTTTTTATTTTTCAGTACTGGTGACTCATGGATGTTTTGTTATACCAATTAAGGCAGGATAAGCTTCAAGCTGCTCCAGTAATTCCTTAGTTTCAGATGATAACTTATCTATTCTCAGTTTGTTGATTTCTGTCTGGTATTCATTCAGTTTGATGCTGGGATCACCCTCAAGTGTTGTCATTCGTTGTATTCGGTAGTGATTCCAACGTTCCATCTCATGCATAAAAAGTGTATCAGGATAATTTCGACAGCGGTAGCGAAACAGCATTTCGTCGAGCCGTTCATCTTCAAAGTTAAGATCCAAATCACCCAGCTCAGTGCTTTTTGTTTTTCTGATAATAGCCATTTTATCTTTGTCCGCTGCTGAGAAGAAGCCACCGGAATAAAGACTTTGATCAGGATCGCTATCACTGGATGCAGTTGAGTAGGATTGTTTAAAGGCATTTTGAACTCGTTCGGATAGACTTTGATCAGTTTTAAGGGTGTTTAAATGTTGGGCGCATTGTTTAAGATTAATTGCCCATTGTTTTATATTGTCTTCTGTCAGAGTTTTTAGTGGTACTAAAATAGGGCACTTGTTTAAATGAATCGTTTTAAGTGGAAGACGTTGTTCACCTTCAGATAAATCCTCTGTTTTAGTAAACGTCAAATGTTTGATCTGTTCAGCATTCATATTAAGAAAAGCGGTGGGATCGGTATGCAGTTCATAAACAATTAAGGCATTTTTATTATTGGCATCCATGGCAATAGGTAGCACAATACCTAAGTGACCTCGTTCTGCCGGATACATTCCACTGATATGAACCAGAGGTGTTTGTTTTTGTAAGTTAAATAAATCCTGTACCTTGTGTTTGGAACGGTGTTCATAAATATATTGATAGAGACGGGGTTGCTGGTTTTTGACCAGACGTGCGACTTCAATCGTTGCCAGTACATCAGAGAGTGCATCATGTGCTAATTCATGAGCAATGTTATTTGCCTTACTTAGCTCTTCTAATCTAAAGCTGGTTTGACCATCATCACGTTTAGGCCAGTTGATACCCTGTGATCGTAGTGCTTTTGTCAGTCTTAATAGATCAATAATATCCCATCGTGAATTACCATTTTGCCATTCTCTGGCATAGGGATCATAGAAGTTTCGATATAAAGTATAGCGGGTAAATTCGTCATCAAAACGAATATTATTATAGCCAACGGTGCAGGTACCCGGTCGAGAAAATTCAGCATGAATTTTAGCGATAAATTCAGCTTCACTCAGTCCTTTTTTAAGTGCTGACTGAGGTGAAATTCCGGTCACCATACACGCTTGAGGACTGGGTAAAAAATCATCGGCAGGTCGACAATAAATAACCAGAGGTTCACCAATAATATTGAGTTCTTCATCGGTTCGAATACCAGCAAACTGGACCGGGCGATCCCGTTTAGGATCAATGCCGAAGGTTTCATAATCATGCCAATAGAGGGTATTGTTTTTAGCTGATGCTGAGGCAGTGTTATAAGGCATTATTTATTATCTGCTTTTTCTTGCTCTGCCAGCGCTTCTGCCCAGGGATCCACTTCTTCGGCCGGAGAGGAGCCTTCAGCTTGAGAAGAGGCTTCACTTTCAGCTTCAGCACTCGCCTGTTCGGCAAGTGCTGAAGCCCATGGATCGTCCTCCTCCAGATTTATAGCATTGGATTCTGAAGAAGGTTCAGTTTCAGGAGCATCACTTGCTTTGTGAGCAACTATGGGTTCATTATCTTCTCGTGTTGGCGTCTCTTCCTCTAACGTATCTAAGTCGATGTTTAGTTCATCATTAATTCCCAGATTGACTGCGGTTGCATCATCTAGTGTGGCATCGTTGTCGGTCAGGGCAATAGATAATGAATTATCAGCTGAATCAAAATCGTCGTCTAAATCAAAGCTATCGACTTTATCATGTTTATCATCTGATGAGGGTGCCAGATTACTTGGATCACTATTAGTATTTAAGCGTTTGTCACGTAAGTAAAGAATAGCATCCAATATTGTTTGCGCATTGGATTCAACTTCTTGTCCTGTTTTTTTACCATGCTCAGTCATTAATGCTGTGATGGTTTCCAGGGCTTCAAATAAGTGTTCGTTTAGCTCTGTATTTTTAAGTCGAAGTTCTGATAATTCTTTTATGTGAACTTCATTAGATTCAGCTTGTTCACGTGCAAGTATGGTTGCATTGGCTGTTTGCTCACTATTAGAATCATAATCAGATATTTCTGGTGCCGCTGTTACTGTTGCTGCGAGTCCAGCGGCGCTGGTTTTGAGAAAAGTATTATCTGATTCAATAAGATTATCTGGATAATCTAATAAACGATAGGTGTCCCGGCGCAGATAAATAGTTACAAATTCTTTAATGATGGATTTTTCCTGTTGAAAAAGATTTTCAGCCTGCTCATCTGTATTTCCTTTAAACGCAATGCTTTTTAAGTGATTTTTTATCGCTGCTATGCGCTCTTCTTTGGAGCCTGTGTAATTACTGATAAGCTCATTAACAGCTTTAAGATCTTTACGTTTGGCTTTCCTATTAAAAATTATCATGGTAATTAATAGTAAAAACAGTATAACACTGCCTTCTGCGGTGAGAATAAATAATTTTGGGATTAAAACTTCCATTATTCGAGTTCTCCTGTCAGTTCTTCATATGCTGCTTCACGACTTTTTTTTCATTTACGATAACCAAGCCACCCGCCTATACCCAATCAACTTGAAAATGCAGGATCGAACACTTGGAAATTGTCATTAATTCGAGAATCTAATGATTTTCCAATGCTCGGTAAAA
>JAIVER010000230.1 GCA_023864145.1 Thiohalomonas sp.
CATTCGATGCCTGCCTTCTCTTCAATTTTATTCAAACCCCGACGAGCAGAATCATCACTGACCACTTTGGTCATGCCTAATAATCGTGAATTAACTTGATCACTCATTAGATTAGTGATGTGTGCATAGCGATTATGTCCCGACAAAATGGAAAGAAATAATGAGCCCAGTACATTCACTTTTTTAGGCGCATTATTGCTTCGATAATGTAAAGGACAATCGCTTAGGCAGGAATCAAATCGACCACCTAATTTTAAAAACTGGATGAAAAAGGATAATTGCCCCATGGGAGTGACTTTGGCATTGGAATCCCATTCAATATGTAATTTTCCAGCATAAGTGTCACTTCTACCGCCTCAGAAAGTGGATTTCTAGTCGCTAAAGCCTGATACCTGTTGGGTGATCAGATTTAGGTGGCAAAACAATCATTTCATCCTTGTTTTTCAAATACTTGTGATTTTAGGCTATTTTCAACTGATTAAACTAGGTTGATATACACTATCCAGATGCAGACCTTGTTCGAGTGGTTATGGATAACTATTGTACACATCTCCCCGCATCATTATATAAGGCTTTTCCTCCTGAGGAAGGCCGTAGAATACTACGGCGACTGGAGTTCAATTATACGCCTAAACATGCCAGTTGGTTAAATATGGTTGAGATAGAAATTGGTAATATGAATCAACAGTGTTTGAATCGTCGAATGGAAGATAGAGCATTTCTGATAAGTGAATTAGCCGCATGGGAATCACAACAAAACCAGAAGAAAGCGACGATTAACTGGATGTTTAATATGGATGCTGCCCGAAGTAAATTGACTCGGGCATATGACAAGTTAATCGGTCAAAATTAATGTGTTTAGGTACTAGCAAAGAAGTCAATACACTTTTCTATTATTTCTGGATTTCTTACCCGCGACTAAACGCTCTTGTAGTCTGCGTTTTTTAGCCAATGAAGATGGGCGACTTTTTTCAGCAGGTACCAACTGCTTTGCACCATCACCAATAAGATCATACCTTCCCTGCTCCTTTAACGTCTCACGAATAAGCGGCCAGTTTTTAGGATCATGGTATCTCAGCAGGGCTTTGTGCAGGCGTCTGACCCGTTCACCTTTTGCTGTAAGCACTTTTTCAGACTTATAACTGAGTTTTTTCAGTGGATTCCGTTCGCTATAATACATAGCTGTCGCAGTCGCCATAGGTGATGGATAAAAATTCTGTACCTGATCCAGACGAAAGTTATTTTCTTTTAGCCATAAAGCAAGGTTGATCATATCTTCAATAGTGGTTCCCGGATGAGCGGCAATAAAATAAGGGATTAAATATTGTTCTTTACCTGCTTCTTTGGAAGATTTATCAAACATCCGCTTAAACTCATAATACGAATCAATACTGGGCTTCATCATTTTACTTAGAGTGCCGTCTTCGGTATGTTCAGGTGCTATTTTTAAATAACCTCCCACATGATGCGTTACCAACTCTTTTACATATTCAGGGGAACGCACGGCTAAATCATAACGTAAGCCCGAAGCCACAAATACTTTTTTAATGCCTGGTAATTTTCTGGCGCGCTTATAAAGATGAATCAAGGGCTCATGATCGGTATTCATGTGCTTGCAAATGGTCGGATACACACAGGAAAGACGACGACAGACTGATTCAATATGCTTGTCGTCACAGGCCAGACGCCACATATTAGCCGTGGGGCCCCCCAGATCGGAAATATAGCCTTTAAACTCCGGTACATTATCCCGAATTTCTTCAATTTCTCTGATAATAGAATCTTCTGAGCGATTTTGAATCACTCGCCCTTCATGTTCAGTAATAGAACAAAAAGTACAGCCACCGAAACAGCCGCGCATAATATTAATTGAGAAGCGAATCATCTCATAGGCAGGCATTTTTTTGCTCTGATAATCCTTATGCGGCAAACGGGTATAGGGCAGCTCAAATAATTGATCAAACTCTTCAGTGGTTAAAGGATAAGGCGGCGGATTCAGCCAGATGTCTTTATCACCATGTCGCTGTACCAAAGCCCGAGCATTACCGGGGTTGGTTTCCATATGCAATACACGTGAAGCATGAGCGTAAAGTACCGAATCACTTTTTACTTTCTCATAAGAGGGCAAACGGATCACCGAACGCTCACGATCCAGAGACTTCAGAATACTTTTCAGTGGGACAGCCACTTCATGCTGCTCATTATGCTGCTCTTCATGAGTGCTATTACGGCTATCCGAACAGGCTGACTGCTCAGTCATTTTATAAGGACTGACCACTGCGTCTACTTTTCCCGGACGATCAACACGACTGGAATCTATCTCCATCCAGTTTTTTTGCTGGTGAGTAACTTTAAATGCGGTACCACGAATATTATCTAATTTTTCAATCGCCTCACCACGAGATAAACGATGGGCAATTTCAGCAATCTGTCGTTCACCATTACCAAAAACCAGTAAATCTGCCTTGGAATCAACCAAAATCGAACGTCTGACCTTATCAGACCAGTAATCATAATGAGCAATACGTCTTAAACTGCCTTCAATACCGCCAATGACCACAGGCACATCGGACCAGGCCTCTTTGCATCTCTGGGTATATACGGCCACCGCACGGTCAGGACGCTTGCCGCCCAGGTCATCAGGCGTATAAGCATCATCATGACGTAGTTTTCGATCCGCCGTATAACGATTGATCATCGAATCCATATTGCCGGCAGTGACACCAAAAAAGAGATTCGGCTTACCCAGAATTTTAAACGCTTCACTACTCTGCCAGTCAGGCTGATCAATAATACCCACTCGAAATCCCTGAGATTCCAATAATCGACCAATTAAGGCCATCCCAAAACTGGGGTGATCCACATAAGCATCACCAGTGACCAGAATAACATCACAGGAATCCCAGCCCAGTGCTTCCATTTCTGCAAGGGAATGAGGTAAGAATTCTGAAAGACCATAACATTCAGCCCAATATTTATCATAAGAAAAAATATTCTGCAGGCTAGCAGTTTTACGATTTCTAAACTTATTGTTAACACTAGACATGATGAAATGACTCAATGCACTTGATAAATGTGCTTATATGGGAGATTGGTGAATTATAGTCGTTTTTGTCTCAGAAAAAAACCTGATAAAGAACTGGAAAAATAAGAATATTGAAAAATTAATATCTCAATCAGACATTGATGAGTGTTTATTCATAGAAAAATAAACACTCATTTTTGTAACTTAGAGTATATACCCATGACCTATGAAAATGCTTGATTTTTATAGAGAAGAAGATCAAAATTATCCAATGACGCAAATTACTCTCACAGCCCATGA
>JAIVER010000231.1 GCA_023864145.1 Thiohalomonas sp.
ATTTTCCAAGTGTTCGATCCTGCATTTTCAAGTTGATTGGGTATACTCAGATTATAAAAATTAAGCTGATTTTTTAAGGTAAAATGAAGCTTTTTAACTAATAATCTCTTTTTTAATGAAAAAGACCTAAGAAATACCACCATAGTGGTGTAAAATAGTCTGTTTTTAAACAGTTATAATAAAGTTTCCAGGCAATAAACATGATAGAAATAACCGGTCTGAAATCCAGGATCTCTGATATAAGTAGTCGTTCTGAATTGCTTAGGGGTATCTTTGACTTTGATCTTAAAAAAGAGCAATTAGAAGAAGTCAATTTAGAACTTGAATCACCCAATGTTTGGGATAATCCTGAAAATGCTCAGGCATTAGGACAAAAAAAAGTTTTTTTAGAAAAAATTGTTAATGGTCTTGAAAAACTCTTTACTGGTTTAGCGGATATCGATGAGTTGCTTGAAATGGCTGTGTCAGAAGATGATGAAAATGCGGTGAGTGATATAATTCAAGAGCTTGATGAACTTGAAAATGAAGTCGCAGAATTAGAATTTCGTCGTATGTTCTCAGGCGAAATGGATGCTAATAATGCTTTTATTGACATTCAATCTGGTTCGGGTGGTACAGAGGCTCAGGACTGGGCCAGCATGTTATTAAGAATGTTTTTACGTTTTGGTGAAAAAGAAGGCTTTAAAACTGAAGTTCTGGAAGTATCAGATGGTGAAGTGGCTGGTATAAAAGGGGCTACGATCAAATTTACCGGTGAATATGCCTTTGGCTGGCTTAGAACAGAAACTGGTGTTCATCGTCTGGTAAGAAAATCACCATTTGACTCAGGTAATCGCCGTCATACTTCTTTTGCTTCTGTTTTTGCCTATCCGGAAGTGGATGATGATATTGATATCGATATTAATCCCGCTGATCTTCGCATTGATACTTATCGTGCCAGTGGTGCTGGTGGTCAGCATGTTAATAAAACAGATTCTGCTGTGCGTATTACCCATACACCCACTAATGTGGTCGTGCAATGTCAAAATGATCGATCACAACACAAAAACAGGGCGGCAGCAATGAAGATGCTAAAGGCCAAATTATATGAACTTGAAATGCACAAACGTAATGCAGAGATGCAGGAATTGGAAGAGACTAAATTGGATATCGGCTGGGGTAGCCAGATTTGCTCTTATGTGCTTGATCAATCACGCATTAAAGATCTGCGCACCGGGTATGAATCTAGTAATACACAAGCGGTATTAGATGGCGATCTCAGACCCTTTATTGAGGCTTCTTTGAAGTCAGATTTATAAAATTATTACTTTATCCTTAAAACCATAGTGAGTAAATTGATGTCAGAATCAGAAGTTGAAACATTAAATGCTGTTGATGAAAATAAGTTAATCGCACAACGTCGAGACAAATTATCAAAACTCAGGGAACAGGGAAATGCGTATCCTAATCATTTTCGCCGTGATTCATTAGCCGCTAATTTACATGCTGATTATGATCACATCTCTAAAGAAGAACTGGTAGAAAAGAATGTTCGAGTGCTTATTGCCGGTCGTATGATGTTACAGCGTGTCATGGGTAAAGCCAGTTTTGCTACAATTAAAGATATGTCCGGTTCGGTTCAGCTCTTTCTGCAACGTGATGCCTTACCAGAAGGTTTTTATAATGAACATTTTAAAAAGTGGGATATTGGCGATATTATTGGTGCAGAAGGGATCTTATTTAAAACTAAAACAGATGAATTATCAGTACGAGTTGATAGTATTGAACTATTGACTAAAGCCTTGCGTCCATTACCAGAAAAATTTAAAGGCTTATCTGATCTGGAAACTCGCTATCGCCAGCGTTATATTGATTTGATCGTTAATGATGATACCCGTAAAACTTTTGCTTTGCGTTCTAAAATTATTACTTTTATTCGCAACTTCATGTTAGAAAAAAACTTTATGGAAGTCGAAACACCTATGATGCAGGCGATTCCTGGTGGTGCAACGGCACGTCCCTTTACTACTTACCATAATGCGCTTGATATGGAGTTGTTTTTACGAATTTCCCCCGAACTATACTTAAAACGTCTAGTTATTGGCGGTTTCGAACGTGTTTTTGAAATCAACCGTAACTTTAGAAATGAAGGCTTATCAACTCGTCATAACCCTGAATTTACTATGATTGAGTTTTATCAGGCTTATGCCGATTATCATGATTTGATGGATATCACGGAAGAAATGTTACGTGGTCTTGCAAATAATGTCTTAGGAAGCCCGGTGTTTGAATATCAGGGTTTAGAAATTGATTTTGGCAAACCATTTTGTCGAATGACGGTTATAGAGTCTATCCTACATTTTAATCCTGAAATACAAGCCCCTCAATTAGATGATATCAATGAAGCAAGACAGTTGGCAGAATCTTTGGGTATTCCGTTGAAACACAGCTATGGTCTGGGTAAAGTTCAGATTGAAATTTTTGAGAAAACAGTTGAACATCGTTTAATGGAGCCAACGTTTATTACTGCTTATCCTACTGAAGTTTCACCTTTGGCGCGTCGTAACAATGATGCTCCCTTTGTGACTGACCGTTTTGAGTTTTTTGTTGCTGGTCGTGAATTAGCTAATGGATTCTCAGAGCTTAATGACCCGGAAGATCAGGCAGAACGCTTTAGAACGCAGGTTGAAGAGAAGGAAGCTGGAGATGATGAAGCCATGCACTTTGATGAAGACTATATTACCGCTCTGGAACATGGTATGCCGCCAACGGCTGGCGAAGGCATTGGTATCGATCGCCTGGTGATGCTCTTGACAGATGCTGCTTCGATTCGTGATGTGCTATTATTTCCACACATGCGAAAGGTTGAAAAGTAAGACAGGGTTTATTCAGAGACTACTCAGATCCCTTCTTCACTTTTGCAGAAGGGATACCCGTTAATTAAACAGTTGTTGTGTTCATTCGCTACGATGCTGAGATTGTCAGGGAAATTCCAGCTCTTCAAAATTGAAGTGCCGATTGGACCTGATAAGCGTTCGATAAGGGAAGCAAATATATCTTCATCCTGCATCAGGGCCGGGATCTCTTCTGCACGAGTGATGATGGGTAAAGCACCAATATTATGTACTAATCCGGCCAACATGGCTTGATCGGGTTTTAATTTGGTAAAGTGACTGGCCATAGCGGAAGTAATTGATGCAACCTGAGTACTTTGTGTCTAGATTGCCCGCATGTATTTTTTGGTTAAACCTAAAAAAATCACTTAACCCTGCCAGCAACCAAAATTTAGCATAAACAACCTAAAAGTCTGACTCATTATGTTCTATGAAGGAGCTGG
>JAIVER010000232.1 GCA_023864145.1 Thiohalomonas sp.
TCATGGGCTGTGAGAGTAATTTGCGTCATTGGATAATTTTGATCTTCTTCTCTATGAAAATCAAGCATTTTCATAGGTCATGGGTATATGTCATCAGCCCTGTCAAATGATGAAATCAGTCAGGGACTTAAAGAAGCGCTGGATGTGGGAGTCAAAAAAGCCATTGATATGCTGGGCACAGAAAATGGTTTTCTCAATGATCAGTCCGTCAAGATCCCTTTGCCAGACAGTATGCAGTAACTTGAAAAAGCCCTGCGTTCATTTGGTCAGGAAAAAATGGCTGATGAATTTGTCACCAGTATGAACCGTGCAGCAGAACAAGCCGTGCCTCAAGTGAGGAATGTGTTTGTTGATGCCATTGCAAAAATGTCACTGGATGATGCTCAGGGTATTTTATCCGGTGGCGACACCGCAGCTACGGATTATTTCAAAAAAAATACTTCTGAGCAATTAAGTCAGTTAATTGCTCCCTATGTTAATGATGCTATGAATCAGACGCAAGTCACGCAATATTATAAAGCAATGGCTGCCCAGGTTAAAAAATACGATACCTTTGGTTTAATGGATTCATATTTAGGCAGTGCTGCTGATATTGACCGCTATGTTACTGATAAAACAATGGCAGGTTTGTTTACCAAAATTGCGGCACAGGAAAAACTTATCCGTCAAAATCCAGCGGCACGTTCAACAGAAATCCTCAAAATGTGTTTGGTTCTATTTCTCGATAGGCAGACTTTTGATTATGGATACACAAAACGCATCACTCATTGATAGCCACTGCCATTTGGATTTTTTAGTGTTTGATGATGATCGCTCAGCAATTATGCAAGCCTGCCGGGAAGCTAATATTCAATCGATTATTGTTCCCGGCGTTTGTCGTAAGGATTGGCAGAAAATTTTATCATTGTGTTATAAAAACGATATGCTTTATCCAGCGCTAGGTCTGCATCCGTGTTTTATCGATGAACATCATGCCAAAGATTTGCATGAATTATCCCGCCTTCTTTCGACAAACACTGCAAAAAATGCTGCTGAAAACAGTGAAATACAAAATTTGGCAGGCATTGGTGAAATTGGCCTGGATTTTTTCATAAAAAACACGGATAGAAAGATACAGATTTATTATTTTTCTGAACAATTGAAAATCGCCACTCAATATCAGCTGCCGGTGCTGATCCATGCTCGAAAATCTCATGATGAAGTCATTAAACACCTGAAAGAAAATACCTCACTAAAGGGGATAATACATGCTTATAGCGGTAGTTATGAGCAGGCAAAAGAATATTTAAATCGAGGTTTCAAGCTGGGTTTTGGAGGAGCGTTTACCTATCCTAAAGCCACAAAACTTCGTTCACTTGTTGCTAGATTACCCATTGATGCATGGGTGCTGGAAACTGATGCACCTGATATGAGTCCCATGGCTCATCATAGTGAAAAAAACAGCCCTCAATATTTACTCGAAATTGCCCGGGAGTTTGCAAGCTTATATGATAACAAAGCAGAATTTGAGCAAATTATGAAACAACTTTATCAAAACACACGAGATATCCTGCCGTCTCTGCACAATAGACAGCTTTAAAATAAGCATGCATACAAAAAAACGAGAATCATTTAACTATTTTTTTTTTTGTTCCGCCTGCCTTGTTTTTTAGCGGCGTATTATTCACTGCTATCATGGGCACAATTAACTGTGCATAAAACGGAACAAAAACGCTATCCCATTGAGAATAAGCTCATCAATGAATCCAGCGGCTTAGCTTGTTCTACTCGTGAAAAAAAAGTGTTATGGACTCATAATGATAGCGGCCATATGCCAATTATTTATGCGCTGAATCATAAGGGAAAAGATCTCGGTGCTTTTCATCTGGACGATGTGCAAAGCTATGACTAGGAAGATATGGATGCTTTTGAATATCAGGATGAACATTACTTATTAATTGCGGATACAGGTGATAATTTACGATTTCGCTGGGATTATCAAATCATCATCATTAAAGAACCTTCTTTGAACAAAATGCCTCGCAAAAAACGTTCAGGCATTTCTCCTGCCTGGTCATTTGTTTTTAAATATGACGATTAATTATGATGAGAAACGTTCTATTTATCGCAAGTCACTGGATTGCCACATTGACTTGAAGCAGGTGTTTCATTATTTAAATACTGCTGGATCATCAGGGGACTGCCGGTAAGACCTGCAAAGCTTCTGCGATTAGCATAAGGAAACTATTGCTTGTAGATGACTCTGTCTGAGATAAGACATTTTGTGAAGCGAAAGAGAGTGTCTGAGTGTCGTTTAAATTTTGTGACAACTCTTGAGACGAAGTGTATTACTAAAATCACCGGAACCTGGAGTTTGTGTCGATGGCGCCTGAATAAGCTGTGTTTGTGATTCATCCCCAGAACCTTCTAAAACAGAATTAACAGCCTGTTTATCGGCTGATTTTGTCTTTTCATCATCGGCAATCTGACCTCCAATCGTTAGCGCCTTAGCAGTAGGGCGATTGTTATATTGGCTATGATTGACAGTACTCTTGATGAATTGTGAAAGACTGGAATTTGAAATTTGCATTGAGCGGATACACTTAGTTAACCTCACCTTATTACAGTCTTGATTTTGTATTTAAACCAGTGAGCGCTTCAGGCAACATTTATAAATATTAATATGATAGAAACAACTCTGAATAATTTAGCTGATTTTTGTATTAAAAACAGCCAGATGATTGCCACAGAGAATCTTGCACAGGAGGGATGGTTGCAAAGCTTATCACTGACCGTGCCGGTAGTTCGCAATGGTTTGAGCGAGGTTTTGTTACCTATAGCAATTTATCCAAGGAGCAGATGCGGGGAGTTAACGAGCAGCTTATCTCTGATTGCGGGGCTGTGAGTGAATCAGTTGCTGAGGCAATGGCTAAAGGCGTGTTAGAGCATTCTCAGACAGATTATGCTTTATCCATTACCGGGATTGCGGGTCCGGGCGGAGCCACTAAAACCAACCCCGTGGGTACGGTTTGTTTTTCATGGGCTTATTATGACTTAGCTGCAGCTGATTTAGCGGATAAAAAAATAAAATGTATCACTACTATTCAGTTTTTTTCTGGAGATCGCAAGGCAGTAAGAAAGCAGTCTGCTCATTTTAGAAATACTTAACTATAAGCATATACCCCATCAACTTGAAAATGCAGGATCGAACACTTGGAAATTATCATTAATTCGAGAATCTAAGGATTTTCCAATGCTCGGTAAAATTTCATCAAAAAACTCATTAATTTTTTGTCGAAACTCTTTAGCATTGTGAAAAAAATGATTATTTCTCA
>JAIVER010000233.1 GCA_023864145.1 Thiohalomonas sp.
CATGGGCTGTGAGAGTAATTTGCGTCATTGGATAATTTTGAGCTTCTTCTCTATGAAAATCAAGCATTTTCATAGGTCATGGGTATATATAAAAGTGTTATATAAATTAGAATTATCAAACTAATGTCCCCTTCGTCTAGTGGCCTAGGAGACCGCCCTTTCACGGCGGTAACAGGAGTTCGAACCCCCTAGGGGACGCCACTTCTTTTTTTTCAAGAACTCTATAGATTAAATTCGTAAATTCTTTAAATTATTTTCTCTTCCTACTCTGGTTTTTTCCTACTTTCATACCTACGTTAATAGACTGTATAGTTACATAATTTTACGCAATAACTACATCAGGAGTTTTATCCATGTCATCCAGTTCATCAAAACCTAAAATTATTTACACTCTCACTGATGAAGCTCCTGCGTTAGCGACACGCTCATTTCTACCCATTGTAAAAGCCTTTACCAGAAGCGCAGAAATCCAGATAGAAACTAAAGATATATCACTATGTGCACGTATTCTTGCCTGTTTCCCTGATAATTTAACAAACAATCAAAAAGTAGCTGATGCATTGCAGGAACTGGGTAAGTTGGTAACAGAGCCTGACACGAATATTATTAAATTACCTAATATCAGTGCTTCACTACCACAGCTCAAAGCCGCAATCAAAGAGTTACAAGAACAGGGCTATAAACTTCCTGATTACCCTGAAGCGCCAGCGGATGATAACGAACAGAGCATCAAAAGTCGCTATGATAAAATTAAAGGCAGTGCTGTTAATCCTGTATTACGTGAAGGTAATTCAGATCGACGTGCTCCGGCTGCAGTAAAGCGTTACGCACAAAATAATCCACATTCAATGGGTGAGTGGCACAGCGATTCTAAAACCCACGTATCCAGTATGAATCATGGTGATTTTTATGGCAGTGAAAATTCCAGGACAATGGATAGAGCAGGTCAGTTTAAAATTCAGTTTATCGCTGAAAATGGTCAGGCCTTATTATTAAAAGATGACTCTCCTTTTCTGCAAGGTGAGATCATTGACACTGCGGTCATGAGCAAAAAAGCCTTACGTGATTTCCTGGCCGATCAGATAAAAGATGCTCAGGATAATCATGTTTTATTATCCGTACATCTTAAAGCCACCATGATGAAAGTATCTGATCCTATTATTTTCGGACATGTCGTTGGTGTTTATTTTCAAGATGTCTTTAACAAACATCATGCTATTTTTGAGAAGCTGGGAATCAATGCCAATAACGGTCTGGGTGATCTGTTAAGCAAACTGCAAAATCTGCCTGAAGCACAGGAAAAAGCTATCCTGAATGATATTCAAGCCTGTTATGACTCTCATCCGGAATTAGCTATGGTCAACTCCGATCAGGGGATCACTAACCTGCATGTTCCCAGTGATGTGATTATTGATGCATCCATGCCAGCAGCTATTCGCTCATCAGGTAAAATGTGGGGAGCAGACGGCAAGCTGCATGATACTAAAGCGATTATCCCTGATCGTTGTTATGCCGGCATTTATCAGGAAACCATCAATTTTTGCAAAAAACATGGTGCATTTGATCCCACGACAATGGGTACCGTGCAAAATATCGGCTTAATGGCTCAAAAGGCAGAAGAATACGGTTCTCATGATAAAACATTTGAAATACCCGGCAATGCTACTATACGTGTACTCGATGAAAATGATGTTTGCCTGCTGGAACAATCTGTCGAGCAAGGCGACATCTGGCGTATGTGTCAGGTAAAAGACGCACCTGTTCAGGATTGGGTGAAGCTGGCAGTCAATCGAGCAAAGGCAACACAATTAACGACTATCTTCTGGCTTGATGAGCAGCGCGCTCACGATGCGCAGCTAATACTTAAAGTAAAACAATACCTTAAACAATATAACACTTCTGACTTAGATATTCGTATTATCTCTCCAGCAGATGCTATCAACTTTTCATTAGCACAGATTAAAGAAGGTAAGGATTGTATTTCAGTGAGCGGGAATGTATTGCGGGACTATTTAACTGATTTATTCCCCATTCTTGAATTAGGCACCAGTGCTAAGATGCTGTCTATTGTACCCTTGATGAATGGCGGTGCTTTATTTGAAACCGGGGCTGGCGGCTCTGCTCCCAAACATGTACAGCAGTTTTTGCAAAAAAACCATTTACGCTGGGATTCATTAGGTGAGTTTCTTGCTCTGGCAGTATCTCTGGAACATATCGCCAATACATACAAGAATGATAAGGCACAAGTGTTAGCGCAAACACTGGATCAGGCAACGTCTCTATTTCTGGAAACAAACAAATCCCCTTCCCGTCAGGTCGGGGAATTAGATAATAGAGGCAGCCATTTTTATCTGGCTTTATATTGGGCCCGAAAATTAGCAGAGCAATCTCAAAATATTGAACTGCAGGCGCATTTTTCAACTTTAGCCCGAGAACTAAAGGATAAGAAACAAACTATTCTCGCTGAACTTAATTCTGTACAAGGTGATCCGGTGGAGCTTAAAGGGTATTTTCACCCTGATGCAACACTCACTGAACGCTTCATGCGCCCCAGTGATACACTTAATTCTGTGATCTCCTCAATGGGCTAAAGATTAAAAATAACGGGACAGCTCAACCCCGCTTTACAGTTTCCTGAGCTCAGCAATAAAAAAGAAAGTCATCAAACCCGTGTTCTGAGATAATATTCTTACCAGACAATTTATCCAGGAGCAATACCCGTAACAGGCTTGCACAAGACTAATTTAACGACTCCCCAGAAAATAGAGTTTAGCGCAAAGGTATTGCCAAACCAAGGGTTACATGATTCAGTGACTCAAATGAGTCAAGAGTATGGTTTATCTCGCCCCACACTCTATCGTGTTCATGAAAATACCGCAGAAATTTTATTCCAGCATTTCACTCAAACACAGGAGCAACTAAAAGCCCGTACCATCACGGTTGATCAAGTACAACTGGAACGTACCATTATTGCGTTGCCGATTATGGCACCTAATAACATCCGTGCCATAGAAGATCTGATTCCCATCATTTATCCTGGTGTCATTCGTTCCTTTGGGACTATTCAGTCCTTACTTATTGAAGCACAGGAGAAGGCAAGACAATTTAATAACAAGGTTGATTTCTCATTAATCAAAGTCGCTGCAGTCGATGAAATGTACAGTCAAAGCTCACCTGTTTTAGCGGGAGTTGATTTAGACAGTGGTTTCCTGCATTCACTTGAATTATGCGAGAGTCGCTCCACAGAAGATTGGGAGATGCTCTTAAAACGAGCCAAATCACAAGGATTGAATTTAGACATTGTTGTTAA
>JAIVER010000234.1 GCA_023864145.1 Thiohalomonas sp.
TCATGGGCTGTGAGAGTAATTTGCGTCATTGGATAATTTTGAGCTTCTTCTCTATGAAAATCAAGCATTTTCATAGGTCATGGGTATAAATCAACTCCCGCTAAAACAGGTGAGCTTTGACTATAGATTTCATCGACTGCAGCGACTTTGATTAATGAGAAATCAACCGTGTTATTAAATTGGCTTGCCTTCTGCTGTGCTTCAATAAGCAAGGACTGAATATTCCCAAAGGAACGAGTGACACCAGGATAAATGATGGGAATCAGATCTTCTATGGCACGGATGCTATTAGGTGCCATAATCGACAACGCAATAATGGTACGTTCCAGTTGTATTTGATCAACCGTGATGGTACGGGCTTTTAGTTGCTCCTGTGTTTGACTGAAATGCTGGAATAAAATTTCTGAGGTATTTTCCTGAACACGATAGAGTCTGGGGCGAGATAAACCATACTCTTAACTCATTTGAGTCACTGAACCATGTAACCCTTTGTTTGCCAATACCTTTGCGCTAAACTCTATTTTCTGGGAAGTCGTTAAATCAGTGTGTGCAAGCCTGTCACGGGTATTGCTCCTGGATAAATTCTCTGGTAACAATATTATCTCAGAACACGGGTTTCATGACTTCCTTTTTTATTGCTGAGCTCAGAAAACTGTAAAGCGGGGTTGAGCTGTCCCCAAATAATCATTGAGTATTTTACTGATTTCCTGCCTGACTTATAAACTATTTATACTGTATGAATGACATTTGTCACCACACCCCAAATATGTAAACTTTCTTCTGGAAAGATTTCTATTGGCTCAAAATCATCATTTTCGGGGATTAAACGTACTTCATCTTGCTTTTTATATAAACGTTTAACCGTCAGTTCACCGTCAACAGCGGCAATGAGAATTTTTCCATGACGAGGTTCAAGCCCTCGATCAACAATTAAAATGTCATCGGGATGAATACCAGCATTGATCATAGAATAACCCGTCACCCGGACGAAAAAAGTAGTAGACGGATCATGAATCAGGTATTCACCTAAATCTATCATACCTTCAATATAGTCATCAGTAGGTGCAAGACATCCAGCAGCAACTTTGCCGCCATAGAGAGGTAATTTAAAACCACCAGCATGAGCGTACTCAAGAATCCGCTCAACCATGCTTTCAGGTACACGAATGGCTTTGGTAGATTCTGAAAATTTACCTGTTCCTTTTGGACGACCAGCGCCACTACGTTTGCCACCTCTAGGCATATTATCTCTCCTGAAAAAATCCTGAAAATAAGTTTTTTAAATAGAATAGTGTACTTTTATCAAAATGTCTAATGAAATTTATTTTTTTAGTTACTTATTAAGTGATTTATTCCTCTTCAAATAACAGTAATAGATGAAATACATAGCCTCTTGTCAAGATAAATTAAGCGCGATCGCCCTGTTGCCTCGGGGCTCTCTGTGGATTTTTTATAAGTAATACAGGATAATATGCCGAATTGAATATTTATAATACAGACTCCCAGGAATAATACTTTGATATCTACAGCAAACCTCACCATCCAATTTGGCGCCAAGGCATTATTTGAAAATATTTCGGTTAAATTTAGTGATGAAAACCGTTATGCTCTTATTGGCGCTAATGGTTGTGGTAAATCCACTTTCATGAAGATTTTAGGCGGTGATCTGGATGCCACCAGTGGTACGGTGACTATCAGCACGGGAGAACGTGTCGGCAAATTACGTCAGGATCAATTTGCTTATGAACAATACTCTGTCATTGATACCGTTATTATGGGGCATGAAGAACTTTGGCAGGTTAAAGAAGAGCGCGATAAGATTTATGCTAATCCAGATATGAGTGAAGAAGACGGTATGCGTGTTGCTGATCTGGAAGTTCAATACGCTGAAATGGACGGCTATACTGCTGAATCCAGAGCAGGCGAATTATTAATTGGTGTGGACATTCCTGTCGAGCAGCACTTCGGCCCTATGTCAGCCATTGCTCCGGGTTTTAAATTACGGGTTTTATTGTCACAGGTGCTTTTTTCTGATCCTGATATTATGCTGCTGGATGAGCCCACCAATAACCTGGATATTAATACAATTCGCTGGTTAGAAGATGTTCTTAATGAGCATAATTGTACAATGATCATTATTTCTCACGATCGTCACTTCCTTAATAGTGTTTGTACTCACATGGCTGATCTGGACTATGGTTCCATTAATATTTATCCCGGCAACTATGATGAATATATGCTAGCAGCAACTCAGGCGCGTGAGCATCAACTGCAGTCCAATGAGAAAAAGAAGGCAGAAATGTCTGATCTGCAAAAATTTGTGGAACGTTTTTCAGCTAATGCATCCAAGGCAAAACAGGCGACATCACGCCGTAAGCGTCTGGAAAAAATTCAATTATATGATATTAAAATCTCTTCGCGTAAAAATCCATTTATTCGCTTTGAGCAGGATAAAAAATTATATCGTAATGCCTTTGAAATTGAGAAGCTAAGTAATGGCTATGATGAGCTGTTATTTAAAGACCTGAATATGCTGGTTGAAGTGGGTGAACGTATTGCAATTATTGGTGCTAATGGTATTGGTAAGACAACCTTATTAAGAACCCTGATTCATGATCTGGAAGCCAAAAGTGGTCGAATTAAATTTTCTGAAAATGCTGATATCGGATATTATCCTCAGGAACATGTCGATGAGTTTGCTGCGGAAATGACCTTATTTGACTGGATGGAGCAATGGGGGCAGAAAAGTGATGATGATCAGGCTATCCGAGGTATTCTGGGGCGCTTATTATTCTCTCGTGATGATAGTGAAAAATCCGTTAAAGTGCTATCAGGTGGTGAAATGGGGCGTATGGTCTACGGCAAACTGATGCTGGAAAAGCCCAACATCCTGTTTATGGATGAGCCGACTAACCACATGGATATGGAATCTATTGAATCTCTTAATCTGGCACTGGATATGTATCAGGGTACTTTAGTCTTTGTCAGTCATGACAGAGAGTTTGTTTCCTCACTGGCGAACCGTATTATAGAAATGAAAAAAGGAGAAATTATCGACTTTAAAGGGTCATATAATGAGTACTTGGCGAGTCAGGGAGTTGAACTATAATCATTTTCATTAATAGTATTCAGGTGGGATATTTCTTGTAATTTACCTTCAATACAGCAGCACGAAATTATCCTTTTATTGAGCAGCAGTCATGGAATATTGGCAATATACTATTATTAGTCATTATCGGTATCTTTGCCGGATGGCAGGCGGTGCCTCTTTGCTCACTATTCCAGCCATGCTGTTTATGGGTATA
>JAIVER010000235.1 GCA_023864145.1 Thiohalomonas sp.
AAGCTTGGTACAACCTAAAAACACGCAGGCAGGGTCGTTACAAAGGGACTTCTGCCCATGAATGCATTTCTGGCCAAAAAGTGGATGACTGTCTGTCCATGATTGGCTATCCACCAACCAGAGCCGTGCACTAAAAAAATCACCAGTCAATACAGTTTTTCAGAATTTAAATATTTTGAGGTTGAGGTGTGCCTAAATGTAAAGCAAATTGCTTATATTTGATCTGTCCCTATAATGGTAACATTCTATGAAAAAAATCTTCTTTTGGAAGTGCCATTAAGCACTGATTTACTCAATACTTCATTAAGCAGTATAATCTCTGTTCAAAATGATAACTCATAAGGTTTTAAAATATGCCGGGTAGTTCAAAGACAACTAACCCTACTGTTTTAGATAAACAATTAGTGCTGGTAGATGCTTCATCCTATCTTTATCGTGCCTTTCACGCCATGCCCGGTTTGCATACTTCTAAGGGTATGCCTATCGGAACGGTCTATGGTGTTGTCAATATGCTTAAACGTCTCCTTAATGACTATCCAACGCAAAGAGTTGCCATGATCTTTGATGCTAAGGGCAAAACGTTTCGTGATGATATCTATCCGGAATACAAAGCCAATCGTGCTTCCATGCCGGATGATTTACGTTGTCAGATAGAGCCATTGTATGAGGTGATACAAGCACTGGGGGTTCCTCTTATCGCCATACCGGGTGTGGAAGCGGATGATGTGATTGGTACTCTGGCAGTACAGGCAGCGCAAGACGGTCTTGATGTGGTGATTTCAAGCGGTGATAAGGATATGGCTCAGCTGGTGAATGAGCAGGTCTCTTTAGTGGATACGATGAAAAACCAGATTATGGATATTGATGGTGTGAAGAAAAAATTTGGTGTCACACCGGAGCAAATTAAAGACTATCTGGCCTTAATTGGTGATACTTCTGATAATATCCCAGGAGTCGCTAAAGTCGGTCCTAAAACAGCGGTTAAATGGCTGGATGAATATGATAGTGTTGCCAATATTATTGATAATGCCGAACAATTTAAAGGTAAAGTCGGTGAAAATCTGCGCTCTTCTCTTGAGCAATTAAAACTGTCCTATCAATTAGTGACCATTAAGCTTGATGTGGAAATGCCCGAAACAGTCGAGCAGCTTTGTCTGAGTGAGCAAAATTCAGAAAAACTAAAAGAACTCTATGGAGAACTGGAGTTTAAAACCTGGTTATCAAAATTATTGACTAAGGAATTTGAAGGTACGCAACAGGATTTACTGGGTGATGATAATACTCAAACTGAGCTTGTAAAAAGCCCTCAGAATAATCAAAAAGGCGACTATACGACCATTACAGACTGGGAAACATTTGAGCTATGGGAAAAGCGATTACAACAGGCAGAGCTTATTGCTTTTGATACAGAAATCACATCACTGAATTATATGCAGGCAGAAATCGTTGGTGTTTCCTTTGCAGTTGAAAGTGCTCAGGCGGCCTATATTCCTTTAATTCATAAAGATGTTGAAGCGCCGACTCAACTGGATCGTAATGAGGTATTATCCCGTTTGAAGCCTTTGCTTGAAGATCCCCAAAAGGCCAAAGTGGGGCAAAATCTTAAATATGATCGCAATGTGTTATTAAATCATGGTATCAATTTACAAGGCATTGCCTTTGATACTATGCTGGAATCTTATGTGCTGGATAGTACGGCAACCCGTCATAATATGGATGCATTAGCGCTTAAATATTTAAGTTATCAAACGACGAAGTATGAAGATATTGCCGGTAAAGGTGTTAAGCAATTACGCTTTGATGAAATACCCGTTGCTCAGGCTGCACCTTATGCGGCAGAAGATGCCGATATTACCTTACGACTGCATGAGACTCTCTGGCCTAAACTGGCAGAGCAGGATGGCTTAAAATCACTTTTTAAAGAAGTTGAATTACCACTGGTATCGGTGTTATCTCATATTGAACGTAATGGTGTGCTGCTCGATGCCGCTTTATTACAGCAGCAAAGTCAGGAGATTGCACTCAAACTTAAGGCGCTGGAAGAGGAGGCATTTGAATTGGCAGAAGAGCCGTTCAATATGTCATCACCAAAACAAATACAACATATTCTATTTGAAAAAATGGCTTTGCCGGTTAAAGCAAAAACTCCCAAAGGTCAGGCATCAACGGCAGAATCAGTTTTGCAGGAACTGGCATTTGATTACCCCTTGCCGAAATTAATTTTAGAGCATCGTTCACTGGCTAAATTAAAATCAACCTATACTGATAAACTGCCGCTGCAGATAGATGCCAAAACAGGTCGGATTCACACCTCTTATAATCAGGCAGTGGCAGTGACCGGAAGGCTGTCATCGACTGAGCCTAACCTGCAGAATATTCCCATAAGAACAGAGCAGGGCAGAAAAGTACGCCAGGCATTTATTGCTCCAGAGGGTAAAAAAATAGTTGCCGCTGATTATTCTCAAATAGAATTACGAATTATGGCTCATCTTTCAGAAGACGCGGGACTGCTTAATGCCTTTGAGCAGGGATTGGATGTGCATAAATCAACAGCGGCTGAAGTCTTTGGTATTGACCTGGAATCAGTGAGTGCCGAACAGCGCCGTAGTGCCAAGGCCATTAACTTTGGCTTAATCTATGGTATGTCAGCCTTTGGTCTGGCAAAACAATTGGATATTAGTAGAAAAGATGCACAAGGTTATATTGACCTTTATTTCACTCGTTATCCGGCTCTGAAAGATTATATGGATAGGATGCGTGAGCTGGCTAAAGAGCAAGGCTATGTTGAAACAGTCTTTGGGCGCAGACTGTATATTCCAGAAATCAATTCACGTAATGGTCAGCGTCGTCAATATGCAGAACGTACGGCCATTAATGCACCTATGCAGGGAAGTGCTGCTGATATTATTAAACGAGCGATGATTGCTATGGATCAATGGTTAGAATCAGAAGTGGTGTCCGGGCAGAGATTTGACGGTATAAAAATGACCATGCAGGTGCATGATGAACTGGTGTTTGAAGTACCCGAAATCATTATTGATGAGGCTGTTGAAAAAATAAAAAATATTATGAGTGATGCCGCCCAGCTGAAAGTGTCATTAATAGTTGAAGCAGGTATTGGTGATAACTGGGATGAGGCTCATTAAGGCTACTGGAAAAGTTCTGCAACCATTCAGCTTATCCTGTATTACCGCAGACTTTTTACCGTTTAAACCAATCAAAACCACAGGAAGCAGGACACGACTGAACATTGTTGGTGCCATCCAATTGGCTCAGTTAGCGAACGCGGTCAGTTCACAA
>JAIVER010000236.1 GCA_023864145.1 Thiohalomonas sp.
GAGCAAAGTAGGATGGCTTTGATTCTATCTCGTTCTTTTCCATTTCCAGAATGCTTATGTTGCATTTCTAGAGCTGATTTTTCATGGGCTTGAGAGTAATTTGCGTCATTGGATAATTTTGATCTTCTTCTCTATGAAAATCAAGCATTTTCATAGATCATGGGTATAGTATTTTACAAAGCTGATAAATAAACTTCATTCTGTGTAGTTTATTGATACAATAAACGTAATAATTCAGCGTATTATTTAGAAAAATAAGTGAGCATGGACTTAATTAATGTTATTTAGGAATACACACTGAATAGTTAGCAATAAACAAAGCCAGCTGATCTCATCGATTCGCTAAAAATTAACTAACCTGTAGTGTTGAATATGTCTGGAAATTCATTTGGAAAACTTTTTGTAGTGACTTCTTTTGGTGAAAGCCATGGTAAAAGCATTGGCTGTATTGTTGATGGCTGTCCCCCGGGACTTGAACTGTCAGAAGGTGATTTACAATTTGATTTGGATCGCCGTAAGCCAGGCACCTCACGTCATACCACTCAGCGCCGTGAAGATGATGAAGTACGGATACTATCAGGTATTTTTGAGGGTAAAACGACGGGAACTCCCATATCGCTGGTGATTTACAATAAAGATCAACGTTCCAAAGATTATGGTAATATCAAAAATACCTTCCGTCCGGGGCATGCTGATTATACCTATCAGCAAAAATATGGTTTTCGTGATTATCGTGGAGGAGGGCGTTCTTCTGCTCGTGAAACGACATCTCGTGTGGCTGCCGGCGGCATTGCCAAAAAATATTTAAAAGATGTACATGGTATTGAGATCCGTGGTTTTCTCTCACAATTAGGTCCGATAAAAACAGCCCCGCCTGGTCATGACAATTTTAATTGGGATAATATCAATAAAAATCCATTTTTTTCACCTGATGAAACACAGGTGGAAGCAATGGAAAACTATATGGATGCTTTGCGTAAAGAAGGTAATTCCATTGGTGCTAAGATTTCAGTTGTCGCAACTGGTATGCCGGTAGGTTTGGGCGAGCCTATTTTTGATCGACTTGATGCCGATGTGGCGCATGCATTAATGAGCATTAATGCCGTAAAAGGTGTTGAAATTGGTGCAGGCTTTGACTGTATTGAACAAAAAGGCACTGAACATCGTGATGAAATTACCCCCGATGGATTTTTGTCAAATCATGCGGGTGGAATTTTGGGCGGTATTTCCTCTGGTCAGGATCTGATTGCGCATATTGCTTTAAAACCTACCTCCAGCTTGCACTTACCCGGTCAAAGTATTGATCTTGACGGCAATCCAATTGAAGTGATCACCAAAGGGCGTCATGATCCCTGTGTTGGTATTCGTGCTACACCGATTGCAGAAGCCATGCTGGCAATCACTCTGATGGATCATTTAATGCGTAATAAAGCACAAAATGGTGATCTGCAGTCCAATACACCCGTTGTTCCTGCTGCTGTGAAATAAAGGGTGATGAGCGTATTTCTCTTTAAACTTAATTCTGAACCGACTTTTCTGCACCTAGCCGGTAAATTGTGATAAAACACATTCCTTACTGGCGATTATCCAGTTTTTACTGGTTTTATTTTGCCACTCTTGGTACTTTTATCCCCTATTGGGGGCTCTACCTTTCTGACTCCGGTTATAGTGCAATTGAAATAGGCCAGTTAATGGCTGTTATTATGGGTACCAAGATCATTGCCCCTTATATATGGGGATGCATTGCTGATCATCGGGGTAATCGTCTGTTTATTATTCGCCTGGGTGCTGTATTAGCCGCCATTGCTTATGCAGGCATGTTTATCGGCAACACGTTCTGGTGGATATTTTTTGTTTTATTAGTATTCAGTTTTTTTTGGAATGCTATCCTGCCGCAATTTGAAGCCTTAACCTTTAATCATCTGGATAAAAAGGATCATCAGTACAGTTGGGTGAGAGGCTGGGGTTCAGTGGGCTTTATCATTGCAGTTATATCTGTGGGGATTTTATTAAACTCAATAGAAATTGACAATTTACCTATTATAGTGCTGCTGTTACTAACGGGTATAGCAATTTCCACATTGATGATTTTTGATCATGCCGGTGCACCTCATGAAAATCTTCATTTGCCTATAGTAAAGATCCTGAAAAACAAGCAGGTGATTGCCTTACTGCTGGCCTGTTTATTTGTTCAGGCAAGTCATGGGCCATATTATACATTTTATACCATTTACGCAGAGTCACATGGCTATAGCAATTCATGGATCGGCATTTTATGGGCAGTAGGTGTTTTATCAGAAGTGCTTGCTTTTGCTATGATGCCCTGGTTAGTAAAACGCTTTGGTTTGAGAAGATTGTTACTTGCCAGTTTATTTTCCGGTTCATTAAGATGGTTTTTAATTGGTTTTTATATTGATAATGTTTATATCACGAGCTTTGCACAGATTTTTCATGCCTCTACTTTTGGCATCTATCATGCGGTAGCTATTGCCTATATTCATCGTTATTTTAAAGGTAAAAATAAGGGAAAAGGACAAGCACTATACAGCAGTATCAGCTTTGGTCTGGGTGGTGCCATCGGCAGTCTTTATGGTGCTTATTTATGGGAAAGTCTTGGCGCAAGCTGGACTTTTTCTATAGCCGCCATATTATCGTTTATCGCCTTTGCCATTTCATGGATGTTCACGCAAAAAGAATAGTTATCAGCAGTTCTCAAAGTACCCCAGTGAAAGGTTTTATCCGGATTACAGGTCTATTTAGTTATACCATCACTGGAATCTACATTGTTTTTAAAGAGCAGTTGGTTTCGGCCCTGACGCAAAATAATGCTTTTGATCTGAGCGGTTCTCTCATTGATATCAATGAAATCCATCATTCTAGTTTAATCAGTTGAAAATAGGCTAAAATCACAAGTATTTGAAAAACAAGGATGAAATGATGGTTTTTCCACCCAAATCTGATCAGCCAACGGCTGATCAGATTTTAGCGAGTAGAAATCCACTTTCTGAGGCGGTAGAAGTTGAGACTTATGCTGGAAAATTACATATTAAATGGGATTCCAATGCCAAAGTCACCCCCATGGGCCAATTACCCTTTTTCATCCAGTTTTTAAAATTAGGTGCTCGATTTAATCCCTGGGTAAGCGATTGTCCTTTACATTATCGAAGCAATAATGCGCCTAAAAAAGTGAAGGTACTGGGCTCATTATTTCTTTCCATTTTGTCGGGACATAATCGCTATGCACACATCACTAATCTAATGAGTGATCAAGTTAATTCACGAT
>JAIVER010000237.1 GCA_023864145.1 Thiohalomonas sp.
TCTTAAAGCCTGAGCGATCATGGGAACCTTCCAGCCTTCAGAGCAAAGTAGGATGGCTTTGATTCTATCTCGTTCTTTTCCATTTCCAGAGTGCTTATGTTGCATTTCTAGAGCTGATTTTTCATAGGCTGTGAGAGTAATTTGCGTCATTGGATAATATTGATCTTTTTCTCTATGAAAATCAAGCATTTTCATAGGTTATGGGTATATCCTATGAAATTACTGATTCAGGGACATTGGTATGGCTAGATGTTGATTTACCTGAAATAGAAGATCTTTCACAAAAAGAGGCTACATTAGCTGCTTCAGGAAGAAAATTAAATATAAAGAATAAATCCCAAAAGAAATTAAGAGAAGAATATGCCCAACATGCCCATGGTATTATACTTAGGCTTGTTGGGCTTGTTTTTTCTACTCTCCCAAGTCCCAAACAAATAATGATTCCTGGTTATTCTCAAAGACTTGATAAAACAACTAGAAAAATAAATGATGATTACCTTTTTAGCTTTAAGATTGATAGAGGGATTTTTTCAAATATCGACTTTCAGGCACTTGACCGAGTCGATCCAGTTGAGGCGCTTGCTATTTTGAGCACAGAAGAAAAATGATTGCTATAGGCATCTTTAAAGCTATTGAGCCATATGAAATGCTTACCTCTTAAAACCACATTGGAAATATTGTGTCAGTAGAAAAACTAAGAAAAATAGTTCTAGATCATGATACTAAAAGTGGTCGACTCTTTGATTACATGATTCAATTTTTGATCATTTTATCATTGATAACTTTTTCAATTACTACAATACCTGATCTCAATGAGTTGGAAACCGAAATACTGTATATATTCCAGGTCACTATTGTTTCAATTTTTACTATTGAATACATTACCCGAATTATTCTCAGTAAACGAAAATTAGAATATATTTTTAGCTTCTATGGAATAATAGACTTGCTGGCCATATTACCTTTTTATATTACCACCTCAGTTGATTTGAGAAGCATACGGGTATTTAGGTTTCTAATATTTTTTCGTTTGTTTAAATTACTGAGATACAGCAAAGCAATATATCATTTCAGACAAGCATTTATTATAGCTAAAGAAGAACTTATTCTGTTTGCTATTGCAACCTGCATGTTATTATATATTACCTCCGTTGGTATTTATTATTTTGAAAATGAAGCTCAACCGGAAGCTTTTAAATCCATTTTTCATAGCCTTTGGTGGGCAGTATCAACCTTAACAACTGTAGGTTATGGAGATATTTACCCAATCACAGCAGGAGGGAAAATATTTACTTTTTTCATTCTAATGATAGGGTTGGGAATTGTTGCTGTTCCCGCAGGTTTGTTATCGTCAGCTTTGTCACAATCAAAGAATATGAAAACGGAAAATAATTCTAAAAAAGTTAGTCATCATAACTAATAATTCTAGCTCAGTTCATGTGCAGCGGCGTCCGATACAAAATCAAAAAAACAGTCCAGGTTTATTTCCAAAATCCTTATGCACAACTACCTATTCTTATGAAAGATGGTAATATTACACTATTACAGTGGGGCAGAAGGAGAGAACAAGAAGGTAACCTACCTCAGGGTTGTTGCTGTACTGGTCAAGTCCAACCGGACACTTTTTTTAGAGAATTTTCATAGTTAATTGGTGACTGATCACCATTCGCTGTATGCAGCCTTTCAAGGTTGTAATACCTCATGTAAACTGCGACATCTTTCTTCATCCTAAATAAATCAGTTGAACCTACTGCGAGCATCCAAGACACTGAATCTTCAAGACTTTTCAGAGCATTTTGAATTCACCCGTAGGGTGACTATGAATAAATCCAAAATAACCTGCTAAGCCTTGAATCTCCAGCACTTTGATCGCTCTCGCTACGATTCAACCGATTTATTTAGGTTCATATGTTCACGGGTGGGTTGAGCAATTTTAAATATCCCGTCGTGCTTGAGACTTCCAAAAAAGCGTTCAACTACGGGATTATCCCAACAAGCTCCAACATCACCCATACTTGCTCGGATCCCATAATCACTCAGTAATTTTCTGTACCGCTTACTGGTATATTGAGAACCTCGATCACTGTGAAAAACAAGCCCAAAAGGTGGTGCCTTAAGTTGCAGGCCATGATCATTGCTTTGCATATCAAGTCTTTGTCATTCGTTTGCTGACGTACCAGCCTACAATACGGCGCGAGTGCATATTCCGGTCCATCCTGAACACTCATTCCGGTTTCAATCTGAACACTTTTGGATAAAATTCCGGAATAGCTGTTCAGATTGCCAGAATGAGTGTTCACCATGGCAGAACAATTTCTAACGTATTGATTATTAAACATTTGCTATCCTACATCTTTTAACAGAGGTAGCAGCATGTCAGCAAAGAGAATAACAATGCGACAATTAAGAGAATTACTCAGACTTCGCTATGAAGCAAAACTCAATATGCGTCAAATCAATGCCAGCACAAAGATTCAGTGTCGGTAAAATCCAATCCATTTTAAAACAGGCTGAAGCACTCAATCTTCAGTGGCCATTACCCGATGATCTGGATGACAGAGAACTGGCTCAGAAGTTCTATCCTCAGACTGATACTCGCAGACTGGGCCGTCATCCATCAAGATCTAAAACTAAAAGGTGTCACCCGTCAATTACTCTGGGAAGAATACACCCACAATACCCCAATAGCTGTTACAGTTACTCACAATTCTGTGATCGCTATGAATACTGGCGAAAACAACAAAAACGTTTCATGCGTCAAACCCATAGAGCAGGAGAAAGGTATTTATAGACTATTGTGGGCCAACCGTTTCGATTGTTGATCGCCATACCGGTGAGTTCGAAGAAGCTCAAATCTTTGTTGCGGTCTTGGCTGCATCTAATTATACCTTCGCTAAAGCCACAGCGTCACAAAAGCTGAAAGACTGGCTCTACAGTCATGTCCGTGCCTTTAATTTCTTTGGCGGTTTACCTGAATTATTGATCCCCGATAACTTGCGCAGTGGTGTTTCTAAGGCCTGTCGCTATGAACCTGAACTGAAGCTGTCTTATCAGCAATTAGCCGCTTCATTATCAGGTAACCGTTATCCCTGCCAGACCCTATAAACCCAAAGATAAATCAAAGGCAGAAGTCGGCGTACAAATTGTTGAACGTTGGATCATTGCTCGTTTGCGACATCAGACTTTTTTCTCTCTATACCCATGACCTATGAAAATGCTTGATTTTCATAGAGAAGAAGATCAAAATTATCCAATGACGCAAATTACTCTCACAGCCCATGA
>JAIVER010000238.1 GCA_023864145.1 Thiohalomonas sp.
AATTCTTAAAGCCTGAGCGATCATGGGAACCTTCCAGCCTTCAGAGCAAAGTAGGATGGCTTTGATTCTATCTCGTTCTTTTCCATTTCCAAAATGCTTATGTTGCATTTCTAGAGCTGATTTTTCATGGGCTGTGAGAGTAATTTGCGTCATTGGATAATTTTGAGCTTCTTCTCTATGAAAATCAAGCATTTTCATAGGTCATGGCTATAAAGGCCCAATACGCTTCAAAACGTATACCAAGACGCCATGATTTAAACTGTTCAAGGCATTGCTGTAACTCAACAGGATCATTATCTAATTGCATTAGAAAAGGGCGAATGCTGTCATAAAGCTCATGAGACCATTGTGCGCTGACACAGGCCGGGTACTCACCAGATTCATTAACCAGTCCGGAACTCAACAGAGACCAGACCAGTGCGCGCACCTGTGGCTCCTGATATTGGCTATATTCGAGGATATTCTTCATTAAAAAATACTTAAGATAATTTACACAGTCCTCGTTGAAGATCATTCTGAATATCTTCTATGGACTCTAAGCCCACAGCAATACGCAGCAAACCATCACTAATACCCGCTTTTTCACGTTCTTCAAGCGGCACTCGACCATGGGTGGTGGTCGCAGGATGAGTAATGGTAGATTTCACATCACCAAGATTAGCTGTAATAGATAATAAACGGGTATTGTCAACCACCTGCCATGCCTGTGCTCTACTATTATTTTTTAATTCAAATGATAATAAACCACCGAAGTCACTTTGCTGACTAGCCGCTAAGCTATGACCAGGATGGCTCTCAAGACCAGGATAATAGACTTTATCCACAGCAGGATGCTCATCTAACCATTGCGCTAAAGGCATTGCGTTGGCGCAATGAGCTTTCATTCTGAGATTAAGTGTTTCCAGACCTTTTAAAAAGATCCAGGCATTAAATGGACTCATTGTCGGCCCTGTTGTTCTGAGCACGCCATACACATCACCACCAACCACTTCCTTTGTACCCAAAACTGCACCGCCAACACCTCGTCCCTGCCCATCAATATATTTGGTTGCTGAGTGAATAACGACATCAGCTCCCATTGATAAAGGTTTTTGCAAGGCCGGCGTACATAGGCAATTATCCACCACCAGCAGACAATCATGTTGATGTGCCAGTTCAGCAAGCCGTGTCAAATCGGCGATTTCAACTAAGGGGTTCGATGGGGTTTCAAGAAACAATAACTTAGTATTGTTTTGAATGGCAGCTTCCCAGTCATTAAGATCAGTCAGATCAACATAACTGGTGGTCACACCAAAACGAGCCATATAATTATTAAATAACACCACCGTTGAACCAAAAATTGACCGCGAAGAAACAATATGATCGCCTGTTTTGAGCAAGCCCAGACAGGTACTCATAATCGCAGCCATACCAGAAGAGGTCGCAACACAACTTTCAGCACCCTCCAGAACAGCCAGACGGTCTTCAAAGGTTCTTACTGTTGGATTGGTAAAGCGTGAATAAATATTACCCGGCTCATCACCTGAAAATCGTGCAGCCGCCTGAGCAGCTGAACTATAAACATAGCTTGAGGTAGGAAAAATTGCTTCATCGTGTTCCGCTTCCTGAGTTCTCTTATAACCAGCTCTTATTGCCAGTGTGTCAAACCCAAGTTCTGCTTCAAATGCAGAAAGATCATCTCCATTCATGTATCTGTCTCTAACGTCAATTAATAAAATTATCGCTAGCATAATTCATTTGTCTAAAATTGGCTATAGACAGACCAGCCTTCACTCACAATAGAATCATGCCTTTTCATAAATTCATGACTAGTGTGAAAATTTATCCCTGTTTGGCATCTTCAGGGCCTTAAGCGTGAATTGACAAATATTGAAACATCGTTTCTTTGGCTCTTTTCCACTTTGATGAGTGAAAAAAGAATACTAAAACAATTTGTAACTCCTTAGCGAGGCTTGTTCGTTTTAAAATTCTCAGCTGGTTTTCCATAAAGGAAACCCTGACCATAATCAAAGCCAGCATGAAAAACAGGTTGATGTGTTTCAGTGTGTTCAATACCTTCGGCAACCATGTCATAACCTACTCTCCTTAATCATCTTGCAAAGGCTAAGAATGAGTTTGTCTTGTTTGGGATTTTCCAAATCTTTTATCAGTGATAATATCAAATTTTACAATATCCACAGGCATACTGCCAAGATATCGAAGCGATGAATAACCACTGCCGAAATCATCCAGAGCGATAAGAAATCCCATGGATTTAAGTTTGTTCAAATTATCTGTTGCCTTTGACATTTGACTTATCAATGCCGTTTCAGTCACTTCAAAAACCAATTTATATTGTTTGAGATATTTGCGCAGTGGCTGCAGCCAATTAATGAGATCAGTACTGCTGACCGAAGGACCGGACAGGTTTATAGAAACGCCTGTGCCTGTAGGTATTCGCTGCTTTTCAAGATCATCCAGTATTACCTTAACGATCGCCTGATCCATTTCCATATCGAGATTTCGCGCGGAAATGATTAGAAAAATATGACTGGGGGGTATTATTTCATCCTTATGTTGAATTCTCACCAGAGATTCATAGTAATTAATCGTGTTATTGCTTAATTCTACAATCGGCTGATAATGAATTTTTATTCCCTCACCTGTTTCAATTGCCTTAAAAACAGCAGAGTATATCCAGTTCGAAAACAGACTACGAGAAGATGCTGCCATTTCCGGTTGATAGGCCACAACACTTTGTTCACTCGGACGTTTAGCCTGAAAAACAGGTGACTCAGCCTGCCAGCTAAGATTATCTAAATCCGCTTTGTTTCCAGATTGGGTACATGATATCCCTATACTAATTTGTACCTTTTCCATTATTCCCAATGAATTGAAGTTAAAACTGGATACGCTTTCATTACAACGATGAGCAATTTCAAGGCCTGTCTTCTCGTTACAATTAATAATCACAGTACCAAACTCATCACCTCCCAATCTGTAGAGCGACTCACCTTTACGAAATTCAGAGTTTATTAATCCGGAAATGGCGACGAGTACCTCATCACCCATTTAATGCCCATAACTGTCATTGATGGCTTTAAAGTGATCAATATCAAATAACATCAGGCAGATATCTAAACGGGAATTTTCTACAATATGACAGACCTGTTGCCAGTGTTCATTAAACCTAAAAAAATCAATTAACCCTGCCAGCAACCAAAATTTAGCATAAACAACCTAAAAGTCTGACTCATTATGTTCTATGAAGGAGCTGGCAGTCCCACATAATTA